>JADHWW010000186.1 GCA_016783285.1 Anaerolineae bacterium | reverse complement strand
GGTTCGCTCACCGGCAGCAGATAGCCGCCAAACTCGGGTGCGGCCAGGTAGGACCAGTCGGGCAAAGCCCACGATTGGACGAGCAGGGTCAGCGCCCCGTTGCGGCCCGGCTCCAGGCGAAAGAGGAGGCGCTCGTCGCTCTCTTTCAGGTCGTCGGGAAAGGCGCGCATCAGAGAGCGGTGCATCTGGTAGGGATTGGCCACCTCGCGCTGGACGCGGCGGTTGCGTGGGTTGAGGATCAGTCGGGAGAGGTACATGGTGGCTCCTCCTTGAACGGCGGTCTGCCGACAGAATCGGTTTTGACCCGCCGTGAGGCAAAACGGCGCTCGGCAAAAGAGAGCGGCTGGTCTGGGCGGACTTCTGAGCCGTCAGAATCCTCCCAGACGACGCGGACCCGCTCTAACTTTTCCCATTGCCGGCGATCGTTGCCGAGCCAGGGATAGGTTTCGAGCGCGGTTCCAAGCCCAATCCCTTGTTTCAGTCCATCTTTGAGCCACGCCGGTTCGCCGGGCACGAAGGCCTTGCGCCCCAGGTAGAGGGGCCAGACCGGGTCGCGCAGGGCGTCGTGGAAGCGGCGCAGGAGGGCCAGGTCGTCTCCCTCCAAGCCGACGAGGAAGCGGGCGTCGGCCAGGTAGTAGCGAGTAGAGACGACCAGCCTCTTCTGATCCACATTACCATCGGCTTTCAAGATTCCGCCCTTGCCGGCAGTGTGGTAGTCGCGAGCCATGGTGCCTTCCTGATCCACGCGGACGCCCATCTTGAGAGCGACCAGGTCGTCCACTGGCTCATCCCGGCAGCGGCCCAGGGAGGCACAGAGTAGACCCACCACGCCGCTCTTGGAGGGTTCCAGGCCGGTATCGCGCACGGTGAAGCGGCTCTGCACGCCCCAGGACTGCATCGGCCCGGCCAGGCGCAACAGCAAGACGTTCATCGGTCTTCCTCCTATGCCGGCAACGCTTCGGTCACGGCCTTGACCCACGCCGCCAGGTTCTCGACTTGCGCGTCTTTGAGGGATTCCACTGGCAGGTCGGTGTCCAGTGCCAGTGCTGCAGTGCGCACCAGCGTATCAGTGCCGTAGACCTGGCAGAGACGGCCCCAGTAGGCATCCAGCGCCTGGACGGAGGGGGCCACCAGGCCGTCATCGCCGCGTGGACGGACGGGCCGCTCGAAGGCGTTGGCCAGCGACCAACCCATGCCGTCCTGGCGCACCACGGCCAGCAGCAAGCTGGGTGGGTTGTTGGCGGCAAAACTGGTCTGTTTCCCGCTGGGCACGGCGGCCACGGCGGCGCGGAGAAAGCCCTCCACGCTGCGGCGGGCCAGGTCGGCGTCGCCGTTCAGGTTCTGGATTAGTTGGCCCCAGTCAATGCGAGCGTAGCGGTAGAAGCAGGCGCTGTCGAAGCCGGTAAAGCCCATCATACCCGCGCCGGCAGTGTCCTCAGGATTGAGGTCATCCACGGCGGTGTAGAAGTCCATCTCCATCGTCACACGATGGGTGGAGATGGCGTGAGCCACCTGGCAGGCGGCATCCAGACCCAACTCCGGCTTTTCAGCCAGCATACGGCCAAAGAGGGCGATGTCGGGGGCGCTGGTTTGGCCCTTGTGCTCCTTGACAAGCATCTTGGCCACCTTGTCTGCATCTTGTGGTAGACTCTCCCAGTTGTCGAGCAGAGTTTGCACGATGCTGTCCACCTCGCTCTGGCTCAGGTAGAGCAGGACAGCGGTCTTTTCACCGTCTTTTTCCAGTTTGCTGGCAAACTTGGGGACAAAGTCGGTCAAGACCGCGGTAGCTTCTTCATTCTCCTTCCCAGCAGCGACCAATCGCTTGCGCAAGAGGTCCACGAGCCACTTAGTCCGCTTGCCCACATCCACGCCGGTGGTCTCGGCAAAGACGGGCGAGGTGCGGATGGCGCGCTTGATGCACTGGGACGAGATGCGGGCACGGCGGACGCCGCCGAACTCGCAGTCCTTGGGGTTGTTGGTGTCGTCCCGGTTCAGGTTGGCCGGGCTAAAGCTCTGGATCATGTGCAATTCTACAAACATGTTCACTCCTCCTCTGTGATTTGAGTTTCTTTGGCAGGGCGACCCCAGAAGGCATTCGCCCACTGCTTCTGTACGTAGCGGTCTGGATGCCCCCAGGCCAGCAGGTCGGACAACAGTTGGTGCCAGTTGACCGGCACCTCCTTGGACCGAAGAAAGCCAACCGCCTGGCGCAGGTAGGTGTCCAGGTCGTCGGGGTGAGCGGCCAGCAGGGCCGTGAAACGACGCTCAATGGCAGTGCTGTCCCCATGCGGGTCGCGGGCGCGGGCAAAGTGGCGGCCCATGTTGCCCGTCCCGCCTGCATCCGGGTGGTAGGCAAAGAGAGCGGCGATCAGGTAGTAAGCCGTCTCGCGCCAGGGCGGGGTGTCGTCCGGAAGCCAGGGGACAACGTAGCGGTACATATCGGCGACGGTGCCGGGCGGTTGCCCCAGACCACGCCGCAGGGCGGCCAGCGCAGCGCGGTCGCCGCTCAGGCCTTCAAGGTAAGTGATGAAAGGGTGAGTTTGGGTCATTCGAACCTCCTTGATGTATTTGGCGCAAGATACCATCTCGCGCTACGGTCCAGTAACACTTTTGGGAGCAGGCAACGCCTTGGACAGGCCGGCAGCCAACTGGTCACGAGCACGTACCACAGCTTTGAGAGCGTGCGGGTCATGGCCCAGGTTGTCGGTCACCGGGTCAAACGCATCCCAGGCGGTTTTCCACAGGGTTTTACGCCAGGCGGCCAGGGCTTCCGCTTCACTCTGAGGCAGGGCTTCCAATGTCAAGCGGAAAGGAAGCTCCAACCGAGACCAGTAGCGGCGCTCGACGGCCCATTGCTGCATCAGACTGTCCAGATCCTCACGGACCGGCTGGCGTGCACCTCCGGTGTCGGATTCGGGCGAAAGGATAAAGGTCGCCAACGTGCGCATCGCGCTCCAGAGTTGGCGGGCGACGCCTTCGGCCATGTTCAAGGCTGTCTCCAGTGCCTCGACCGATGCCTCTTTCTTCAGGTAAGCCAGAGGCAGGGGCATGCGCTCGCTGCGGTAGAAGTTGACTTTGGCCTGCTTCTTGGACATACCCAGCGCCAGGTAGCGACGGGTCTGCGCTGCGTCCAGAATCTCTTCGTCAACAACCAATTCCGCAAGCCAGCGAAAGGTCCGAGGTGGATGGAAACCGGGGTCTTGCAGACGGAAGAGAGGAGCACTGTCGCGCCACAAGGCGCGTTCCTCGGTGAAAGCCAGGGGCAACAAACCGTGCCTTTCATGCCGGCGATAGTGTGTTATGGGATTCAGTACATCGGAGGCCAAGCGCAGAGCTGGCGCTTCGGTCATCTGGCGCACGACGATGCCATGGGCCGTCGTTTCGGGCAACAGCAAGATGCGGCGGTTCTGCCAGGTGAGGTAATCCAAATAGCCATGGGGACGGGTGCGATCAGGCGTGAATGGGTCATCCATTTCCCAGGCCGGGCGGTCGTCGAGCGAGTGCAGGAACACCGTGCTGTCTGGGTATAGCAGCAGATTGAGCATCAGGGTCTCAAAGAGGGTCTCGCCCTGGACCAGGAAAACGATGCCGGCAGCACAGGGCGCGTCCGTGAACTTCTGCAACAGGCCGCTCAGCCCGGCTAGACCGAAGGCCTGAAGGGCAACAAGGGCGCGGGCTACCTGGGCCGGTGTGAGAGTGGGAGCGTCTTCGTGGGTGTGATGGTCAAAGAGGGTTGGATTGTTGCCGTGAGCCACCTCGTGGATCAGGCGATTGAGGGATTTAGGCTTGACCCGCTCATCGGGGGCCTGGTAAAAGGGCCGCCCAGCGTCAAACAGGTCGAAGCGGTGACGCCACCGATCCAGGTAGTCATCCAGCCGTGCGGTGTCCCAGTGCCCGGCATCCCACAGGTCGGCCCATTCGTCGGCGTCAGCCGGCCCAAAGACGCGGTGCAACACGGCCAGCAGTAGCCGGTGAAGGGCCGCCGTCACCAGGGGCGATTCTCCGCCCAGTTCGCGCAGTTCGTGTGCCCGAATCAGGACGTCTCGCAGTCCAAGCTCGACAGACGTGCCGTCGGCCTGGATGCAGGGGAGCCAGGGAGAGTGCAGCAGGTCAAAGGTTGAGTTCATCTATTCTGCCTCCTTTTCGATCTCCAATCCGAATTCACGGCTCAGGCGGAGCATGTAAGGCGTGCCGTCGAGGGTGCAGACACCTTCGGTAAAGATCGCGGCACGGTGGTTGTGCAGCAGCGGATGGTCGCGCCACCCGGTGGGCACCGCTTGGGCCAGAAAGTGATCCACAACCGGCCGATGGGTCGCAGTGATTGTGTACTGGGCCAGTCGTGGCGTCAACTCCCACGCCGGCGGCTGTGCCAGGTCCACGCATGGCTCACCGTCCGGTTCCAACGCCAGCCCGTCCGCCGTCTGATGCAGGCAGACCAGCGAGACGCCGGGCGGGATGAGGCGAGTCAATGCCTGGAGGGTGCGATGTAGTTCAGGTTTGTCCTCTTCCAACCAGACCTCGGTCGCGTTCATCAGTCGCCGGTTTTGGGGCTCAGCGATGAGTCGGCTGCGGGCTTGGTCCTGTTCTTCGCGTCCGTGCCTCTGCATTTGTTGCCAGGCTTCTTTCAACGCCGAAGCGAAAGCAGGCGTCGTGTCGTCATGGGAAGGCGTTTCGTCAGCGTAGACGGCTTCGATCAGGGCCTCAGTTTCATCTGGTAAGGCAATCTGTTCGCATCCTTGCAGGGCCAGGTAGGAACGGAGCAGGACGTAACGTTCGTACACGTAGATGTCTCGCTCGAAATCCGGCACACTGTTTTTGTTAGCCGGAGTGGTGATCAACAAGCGCGGCGTCGCACAGGATGTAGGACGTGTCTCTCGCTGGTGGCGATGCAGCCGTCCGGCGCGTTGCAGGATCAGGTCCACCGGCGCCAGGTCGGTGACCATCAGGTCGAAGTCCAAATCCAGGCTTTGCTCGATCACCTGGGTGGCGACGACGACGGCTTTGTGAGGGCGCTGGTCCTTCTTGTCAAAGCGCTCTAACACTTTTCGTTCGATCTGCTCCCTCCAGGCGAAGGGGAAGCGGGCATGGAACAGGATCAGGTCCTCCGGCGGCACAATGCGAGTGTCTCGGATGGCCCGGTAGACTTCCTGAGCGCGCCTCACGGTGTTGCAGATGACAGCCGCACAGCCGCCGTCGCGCAATTCCGCGGCCAGGCGATGGGCGATGGCTTCGGGTTCTCGCTCGATCCATTCCACGGCTACGGTGCGCTGTGTCGAGGCTTCCAGCGGCAGAACACCGACCTGATCCTCCGTCGCCCAGGTGATGGCTGGGTAAGAGACATCAGGTACGGGAATATCCGGCGAACCGGTGTAGGCGCGCAGCAGGGCACGACGGGTTTGCTTCGGTAACGTGGCCGAGAGAATCACCACCGAGGTGCCCATGGCACGCAACCAGTCCAGCAGTCGCTGAAATATGGTGGACATGTAAGTGTCGTATGCGTGCACCTCATCAAAGATGACCGTCTTGTGGCTCAGGCCAAAGAGCCGGACGAAGAAGTGCCGGGCTTGCAGCACGCTCAACAGGGCCTGATCCACCGTGCCAACGCCAAAGGGAGCCAGCAGACCGCGCTTGCGCGGCAGGAACCAGGCCATAGCCGCTACAGTGCCTCCTTGGCGCTCGTCGAAAGTCTCTAGACGGAGTGCCTGCATGTCGTCGCGCCACTGTGCCTGGCTGTGAATCAGGTGCAGGTTGACGAGGTTCTGCGGGTAGCGGCGGCGCAACACCTCCTGCACGCGGCCGAGCATCTGGTTGCTAGTGGCCATGGTGGGCATAGCCACATATAGCCCGCGTTGCTGGCACACGCGCGCCCAGTGATCGGCCAGGTAGAGGGCAGCCTCGGTTTTGCCGGTGCCGGTTGGCGCTTCGATGATCACCAGCGCAGGCTGATCAAGCCGCTCTGCCAGGTTCACAACAACCTGCTGCATTGGCCGTGGCGGGAAGAGGAACAGGTCTTGAAAGACAATGGGGTCTCTGGGCGGCTCCCAGCCGATCCAGCCCAACTCTTTCAATGCTTGCCGGGCGTGGGTTGCGGCGCGTTCGGCATAGCGCCTTGGGTTCACTGGCGCTGCCACATAGGGAGAATAGCGCTCCATCGAACCGAGCCAGTCGGCGGCGGACGTCAGGCCGGAAAGCAGCATCACTACGGCGTTCTCCTCCTCAAGGGTAGCGCCCAGACGCTCAACGACCGGCGGGTAGAAGAGTGAAAGCATCACCTGCAACAGATCGCTCCGGACGACCTCCCAGCTTTCACTGCCCATTTGGCTAGACTTGAGAGCCTGCAATTCTTGGGGGTGTGGCCACGCGCCGTGGTGCCCGCCCACAGCCCGCGCCACTCGTCTTCCCAGGTGGTGTGGCAGACCAGTCTCGGTCTCTAGCAACGTCTGGAGAACCTCCGCAGAAATGGTGCCGTGAGGACAGGACTCTGACGCAAAGACCGATGGAAACGATAATCCCTCCCCAGCCAGGAGCGCTTTTGCTGGTCCGTACTTGCCTTGGAAACAAGGACTGGCCTTACCCAGGTCGTGCAGCCCGGTCCAGAAGGCAACTAGACGTCCGGCGGCATCCACGTCTAATCCGAGCGAATCGGCGAACTGCCGCCGAATGCTGTCTGTCAGCACCTCGTTCCATAGTGCCAGCGTCACCTGGGCCACGTCAATCATGTGGCAGATGAGGGGGTGAGTCTGTGTCTTGTCCTTGCTAGTCTTGGCCCAGAGCAACTGGTAGGTTGGAATCGGGTTGGCTTTATCCAAAGCGACCGGCCTTCTTCCACTGTTACTACTTCCCATTTGCCTCTCCTGCCGACCCTCTTCAATACACCTCCGCCGCACGGCGCATCTCCTCGGCAATCTCGCGCCGCAACCACTCCGGCGAGAGCACTTCACAATGCTCCCCCCAACCGCGAATGAAGGGCTTCATCTCCAGCGGATGGGCCACCCACAGGCGAAGGGTGCAGCCGCCGTCGTCGCAGTCTTCCAGGTCCTGCGAGGGATGCCATACACTTTCCTTCACTCGCCGGGTGACCTGCGGCGAGAAACGCAAGATGACCTCTTCAACCTCGTCACCGAACATGACGCCCCAGGCGCTGCCCAGCAACTTCGCCCCGTCGAAGTCCTCCGGGATCTCGAAGGTTTCGTCGGTCAATTCAGCCTGGCTGATGCGCTCCAACTTGAAGGTGTGCACGTCCTCAAACCAACTGCTGTAGCCGATGGCATAGGTGGCGTATCCCACACTGGAGGGCTCCAGAAAGTAGGGGGAAAAGAGATAGTCGTGCACGTTCTCGCTGCCGGCGGCCTGGTGCCAGATGCGCGCCTTGCGGCCCGTGGCCCAGCCCAGGGCAATGGTCTCCAACACGCGGGCAAAGGTTCGGTTCTTGGGCCGATAGGCCAGGGAGGTAATGGTGTGGTGGATGTGAGCAGCGATGGCTTCGGGCATGGCGCTGGCCAGTTTGGCCAGGGCATGGGCAATGATGGGATTGTACTCATCGCTGTAGCGGGCCAGCAGCCGGGCGGCCAGGTAGAGCACGCTGGCTTCGTTCAACGTCAGATGCACCGGCAAGAGGTCGAAACTGGCACCCTCGGCCAGATACCAGTACCGACTTTCCCTGTAGACGGGCAGCCATCCACCGGCCGAAAGCTCATTGAGGTAATTGCGAGCTGTCCGTTCCGATACGCCCAGGCGTCCGGCAATCTCCGTGGTGCCAAATCCCCGGCGTGGATTGCGCCAGAAAAGGAGCTGGAGTTGCAACATCCGTTCAGTCTTGGTGTACGCATCAGTGGTGGGCATAGGTCCTCCCAAGTCAACTTGTTCTAACGTCAGTATAGCACCAAACCGGCAAGGGAATTGCCGAATTCGGGGCATGCCAAGGTATGTCGCTGGTTTCCTCTCCCCTTACACCCTGCCATCACCTACCAAAGGCCGGCCAGACCAGAACGGCAATGCAAAAGCCGCTCCCTGAATGTCAAGAAGCGGCTCTTGTTCAACAAACGACATGTAGGTGTGTCATGCCACGCCTGCAGTTTGGCAGACCAACCCTCTTCTGACAACGCGTCGTCATTCTGCATTCGAGTGGCAACGTTGCTTTTCATAACCCTTGCCCATGCGCTGACGTTGATGCAGGACACAAGTCACCTCCTGGGCCTCAGGAGTTGGCTGCACAGATAACGAGTGGTTTGGCAATCATTTCTCATGGCCATTCTACCACAGCTCTCCTGTTTGGTCAAGGAAGCGTGAGGGGTTGGCAGGAGCACCGGTTTCAGGCGAGTAGACCGACAAGCTCATCCATTTCTCTTCCCAAAGGCTGTCTGCGGGCTGAAAGAGCGGCTGAAGCCGCCACTACAAGCGTGAAAGGCGACATATGACACCGAATGGGGAGGATTCACCAAATGCAGGTGAGAGCACCTCCACCCGGCTGCCATAGTACAGCAACCAGTTCACAAACTCCGGGGGGACGGCGATGTGCAATCTGAAGAGCACACTGCCATCAAGCTGCTCCTCCACCTGCTGGC
>JADHWW010000082.1 GCA_016783285.1 Anaerolineae bacterium | reverse complement strand
CCACCTCGCCCGGCCACGCGCCGTATCGCTTGCTCTGCCCCATCTCCCGCCCCCAGCATCATCGCCAGCCGGTCCAACGTGAAGGCCATCTCGGTACGGAATGCTTCCTGTCGCCGGCGGGCCGCCTGCCGCAAGCTCAGGTCAGGCAGGTAGAGACCGAACACCCCCAGTATGAAGGCGGCGAAGACGAAGAAGGTAGCGCCGGTCAATGCAGCCGCCAAGAGCGTCAGCAGGAAGAACGTGAAGGCAGTGATCACTTTCCAGCCGTAGAAATCACCCAAGGTGTTGAAGGGGCGCGGGTAACCGGCCTGCAGGAGCAGATTGGCGTCCCGTTCCGCCGTCCCTGCCGTCGTTCCCAACCAGCGAGCCACGTTGGAGGACAGCGGCCCCAGCAAGCGGTCGAGGAAGGGCCGGTCGTTCAGCATCGAGAGGCAGTATGGGTCCGCTTCCCCTTCCTTCCACCGGGCCACCCGTTGGGCTGCCTTGCCGCCCAGTCTCGCCAGGACCGTCTCCGCAGTCCCGGCGACGACACTGAAGACCAGCACGATGCCCACCGATCCCAGCAATGCAGCGAATAGATTGATGCCATTCATGCTACCCCTCCCCTTCGGCTCTGCTCAGGGCCAGCCCTTCCATCCGCTGGACCTGAGCCTGCGGGGGGACGCGACGAAGACCCTGATTGACCATCGGCTGTGCCAGACTCCGATGCGACGAAGGCCGACTCCACGATCTGCAGCGGCCGGTTGCCCACCCGCATGACCAGGATGTAAGACACGATGCTGATCAGGCCGGCCACCAGGACGGTGATCTCGCCCGCGGTGGTCGCGTAGAAGGGCGTGACCAGCCCGGGGGCCGAGAGACGAAAGATGACCAGCATGACGAAAGGAGCGATGCTGACGATACGCGCTTCCCACCGCAGTTGGGCCTGCTCGGCCAGGATGCGCCGGCGCACGTTCGCCCGCCGGCGCGCCGCTGCCGCCAGGCGGTCCAACACCGTCTTGACCCGCCCGCCGTGTTTCACGTGCACCAGCAGGATCTCCACCAACATGGTCAGGATAGGGTCGCGCCGTCGCTCTCCCAGGGGCTCCAGTCCCTTTTCCAGCGATTGACCTGAGGCCAGCGCCGTGTTTGCCCCTTCGAAATCCACTTGCGTCACCACCGGCCCGCGCTTTGCCACGGCAGCGACGGCTTCCTTCAGGCTCCCGCCACGCCCGATGACGTCGCGCACGATCGTGGCTACACGCGCCAGGGCCTCCTGGTAGGCACGGCGCGTCTTGTCACGCCGTCCGCCCAGGTAACCCCAATAGGCCAATGGGCCGATCAAGCCACCCAACACAGCTCCAGTGACGGTGCGCAGCAAGACGTAGCCCAGGATCGCCGTCGCCACGGCCAGCATCGTACCGGTCTTGAGGAACTCGTCGGCGGTGATGGGCAGGTTGGCTTGGTCGATCATCTGCTGCAACGTCGTTCTGCGCCTCTCCTCGCCGGTCACCTTGCGCCTCACCTCCGCTGCCGGGGCCGAGGCAAAGAGGGCCAGGAACATCGCCAGCACCCCCGCACCGCCCAGCAAGGCCAATGCCACGTTGGGCCCATAGAACAATTGATCCACTATGCCCATCTCTGTGCCTCCTGCAACCAGTCTGCGGGGATGCCTGCCCCGCGTATCACCTGCTCGTAGCTGCAACCGGCTCTCTCCAGCAGTTTTCCCAGCAGTGGGTACGGCCGTGCGCCTGTACAATGCAACCCAGGATCTCCTGAGCCTTGCCCTGCCACCGCGAGTACTCCACTGCGAGAGTACTCTCGTGGCAGGCGTGGCGGTGAGCCCTGCCCTGAGCCCTGCCCTGAGCTTGTCGAAGGGCTTGTCGAAGGGCCTGCCGAAGGACGGTCCTCCCAGGAAAAGAGATCTTGCAGCACCGGGACGTTCTGTTCCGTGACGTTGCCCGTTACCTCGGTGATGTGCTTGACCAACCGTCGCCTCAGCCGGGCGTCCATCTCGACGTAGACCACCAGCCGGAAGGCACGTACCACGCCCCGCAGCACGACGTTCTCCCGCAGGTTCTCGCCGGCCTCCAGGCACAGGTCCCGGTAGCGTTCTACTGCATCCCGGGCGCTGTTGGCGTGCACGCTGCCCATGATGGCGTGTCCTGTGTTGCCCGCCTGGGCAAAGTCCCACGCCTCCGCGCCGCGCGCCTCGCCCAGTACGATCCAATCGGGCCGCTTCCGCAACGCTTGTTGCGCCAGGTAGCGCTGCGATATCTGCATGCTCTGGGCCCCTTCTCCCTCGGGTGAGGGGGGACGGGTGACCAGGTAACTGACGTTCCGGCCGGGGAAATCCAACTCCCGCGTGTCCTCGATGCACACCACTGCATCCAGCGGGTCCAGTTCTCCCGCCAGCGCGTTGATGATCGTCGTCTTGCCCGCCGCCGTCGCCCCGGTAACCAGGATGGGAACCCTGGCCCTGACCGCCGTCCTCAGCAGCAACGCCGCCTGCGGCGTGAGCGTGCCCAGCCCGATCAGCCGGGCCAATCGGTCCTCGCCGGCGGCGAAGAGTTGCCTGTGGCGGCGGATGACGATCTGCGGCCACGGGTCGGCACAGGGATAGATACTGATGTGAAAGCGGGAGCCATCCCGCAGCCGGGCGTCGGCGAAAGGATGGGCGAAGTCCACCCGCTTGCCGTCCTGTGCCAGTGCCCGCCGCGCCAGGTTCATCAGCCGTTCCTGGTCTCCGAAATCCAGGCTGACCGGCTGCCTCTGCCCGTCCGCCGTGATAACCGTGACCTCGTGCGGCCCCAGGATGTAGATATCCTCCACGTCGTCGGCCGAGAGGAGCGCTTCCAGTGGCCCCAGCCCCAGGATCTCGTCCAGCACCCGTTCTGTTACCACGTCCACCGGCTCTTCCAGCGGGGCCTGGCCGTATACCGGTGCGGCCTCGTTGTAGCGGGCCATCTCCTCGGATACGGCCTGTCGCAGCGCATTCCGCTCGGCCGGCCCCGGATTCTCCAGTTGCGCCGGCGTCAGGAGCGTGGTCACACGCTCGCGCACCGCCTCCAGCACCACCTTGAAGGGAGAATGTCCCGTCTCGGTCGCCATCCTCATCGCGGCCTGGTGCACCATCTGGCCCACCAGGTCAACCTCACCACTCTGTCCCAGCATCCGTTGTGCCATCGTTCTCTATCCTCCGAAGGCTTGTCCTGAGCGATGCCCTGAGCCTGCCGAAGGGCGTAGCCGAAGGAACCGTTCCAAGAATCCGCTTTTCTTGCCCGCTTGCAGCTCACGGATGTCCGCCAGCGGCGGGTAGAGTGCCGCGCTCAGTTGCAGTATGTCCTGCGCTACCTGGGCCTTGCCGTCGGCCAACACCACCGGCTCGCCGTCGTTGAGCGCGATGGTCACTTCCTGGTTCTCGCCGGCGGCGATCTCGGCGAAAGTGGGCAACCCCTCCAACGCATCCTGCACCTCCCGCCGTGAGATTCCATGGCGCGGATGGTACTTGTTCACCACCACCCGCAGTCTGTCTCCCTCCAGCAGCCCCGCCTGCCGCAGCGCTCCCAGTGCCTTGTGCCCGGCGTAGAGCGAGGTCACCGTCGAGTTGACCACCAGGAATATGAGATCGGCCTGTTGCAGCACCGTCAAGTGCACGGGGTGGTTGTAGGTCTGGCCCAGATCAAACACGATGAAGTCGTAGGCCGGTTCGGTCAACTCCAGCAGATTCTTGATCAAGCGCATACCTTGCTCTCCCGCCAGGCTGGCGTCGGAGGCCATCCACGTCTGAGGGATGCCGATCAGGACCGACAGGTTGCTCCGCCTGTACGGGGTCAGGAATCGTTTCACGTCCAACGGTGTCACGTTTCCGAAGGTGACCAGTTGCTTGGCCAGCGCGTAGACGTTCTTCTCCTCCCCCTCCAGGTCCAGCAGCAGGTGGGCGTCTCCCTTGTTCATGTCGGTGTCGATGAGCAGGGTACGCTTGTTGGCGATCACGCCCAGCGCCGCTGCCACGTTGACCGATAACGTCGTCTTGCCCACGCCCCCTGAGGGGGCCCAGAAGGCCACCGTCTGCCGCCGCCAGCCGCCTCGATCCACGATCTGTGCCACCTCCGGTGAGAGGCGGGGAACGTACTTGTCGGAAGTGCGGTAGCCGTAGGCGTCCCGTACCGCCGGTGGCAGCATCGCCGCCAACCGGGAGATGCTCTCGGGCGACAGGGGGGTGGTCAGGTGACCCATCGCCCCCGCCTTTTCCATCGTCACCGCCCAGTCACCCACCGTCGGCACCAGTGCGACGGTGAGGATGGGGTGCTCTTCGTAGTGGTAGAGACGCTGCACGACCTCAGGGCTGTATCCGGGGATGGTCGGGGAGAGCAGGACGACGTCGGCCCCCTTCTCCACCGCGTCCTGGTAGACCACCGTCCCTTCGCGGGCGATGCCGGCGATCTCCAGGTGGTAGGGGTTCCCGGCCTGCAGCTCTCCCATCAGGAGTTGCATATCCGAAACTGCTTCCAGGTCGATGGCGAGAAGAACGCGCAGGTGCCTGCCCTGAGCCTGCCGAAGGGGGCGTGCTTCCTCTCCGCTGGGTGTAGTCAGTTCTTGCCTGGCCTTCATCGCTCCTATCCCTTTCGCCGTCTCATCAGCGCAAAGCCCACCGCCCCCAGTCCGATCACCAGGCCCCCGCCGATGCACAGGGGCACCAGGTAGCCTGGGAGGCTGCCTGCCAGCGTAGACGGGAGCAGCGATCCCTCGCTCTCAGAACCCCCGCCGCCTGGGGGCTCACCTTGGCCGGGAAGCGGCGATGTGGGTGGTATGGCAGCCGCTTCTGTCGGTGTGGGAGTTGGAAGAGGTGGCGGGGCCACCGGCATAGTCAGCGCCCCGCTGGCGGTGACCGGCGACGTCGAGGCCGGCGCAGGCACAGTGGTGGTGATCACCCCCAGCGCCCTCAGCCGCTCCTCCTGGAAGAAGCGCACGATGTCTTCCCACAACACGCCTGTGCTCGGCGAGGCTCCCGCGAGCACAGCCGCGTGAGGCACGATCGAGACGTGCAACGTCCCGTTGTCCACGGCGAAGTAGAGCAGCTCCTCGGCCGCTTTCGGCACCAGGATAGTGATGGATTCGATGTCCCCTTCCAGGAAGGGAGGCTCCTGTGCCCCTTCCTGGCCGAATGTCATGCCATAATTAGGATTGGGCACCTTTTCCCGCGATACGTTGATCACCTGCACCTGGGGCAGGACGATCTTGTCCAGCGGCGGCGCTACCTCCGGCACCTCCTCGCTCAATGGCAGTGGGCCAGCCTGCCCCGAGCCTGTCGAGTGACCGGACGCAAGCGGAAGGGTGGAGGTGAATGGAACTGGGGTCAGGGCACCTGCCGGAGACGCACCCCACGTAGTGGGTCCCGCCGCCTCGCCCCACGTCGCTGTCAACTGACTGACGTTGCCCTCGATGCCCACGGTGACGTTGACGTAGTCGCCCGCCGTCACGTTGTCGGGGATGATTTTGGAGTTGACGGGAACTACAGCCGCCACCACGTCGGGGTCGGTGAGTGCCAGGGAGAGGCGGTGCACGGCGGCCGGGTTGTCGGCCGTCACCACGGCATTGCGTCGCAACGGTTCGCCGGCGTGGACGGTCTCCACTGTCATGCCGCCCAGATAACTGTCTATCTCCGTCTCGTGTACCAGCCGCGAGGCGACTCTCTGATGCATGGTCTGCTCGTCCACGGCGAACATGTCACGGGCGATGACCGTGTAGGGCGGGATCTCCTCCAGTGCGATGATGATGCGGTAGGGCGGCGGGTTGAAGATGCTGCCCGCCACCAGGATCACACCGAAGGCGGCGATGAAGAGGATCAGCCCGATGAAGAAAGTCAACGATTTCCAGACGCGAAGTTTCACGACAAAGCCTCCTTGTTACGTTATAGCAGCCAGGAGCGCGTGGGCCTGGGATACCAGGTCTTTCAAGAGCATAGCGGTCACGCGCCGCTCGCTGGTGGTCAGTTCGGCAGGGTTGCGCCCTCTCAGATGCTGGAGGGTAACGTCGAGTGCGGCCAGGTCCACGCCGATGGGGAGCTGGCACACGCGGGCGACCATCGCCCCGGCCGTCGGGGCGGGAAGTGTGGGATCGTCCTGAAGCAGGAGGGTCAGCCAGCGCGTGGCAGTCTCGTCGAAGCCGTGGGCCTTGGCCTCGGCTCTAACGGCATCCTCCAATTGTGGTGGTATGGTCGGTGTTGTGTCCATTTCGTCGAAAGGCCAGAAACAAAAAAGGGACCCCGAAGGAATGACCTTCAGGGCCTCTTGGTCGCTACTGTTGCCACTGGCCCTCTGGGGGCTCTGGGCGGGGGGCCTCTAGGAAACCGGAACTTGTCCGTCCGGGTGGCCGTCTGGCGGCTCTACGTTGGAATGTGCATTTTGAATTCTGTAGGATGGGAAGTTGGAGGTGATAATCTCACAGGGGAATTGTAGCACATTTTGCCGCCCGGTTCAAGGGGCTATTGTCCTTTTATGGGCAAGACAAATGTCCCCAGACTTTCAGACACTTGTCCACGGTAACCGGGACGGTTCAGAAAGAAGATATGGGCGCCAACCCTGCCAATCCCGCAGGAGGTCCCTATGGCTAATGTCGCCTATCCCATACTGATTTGTCAGCCCGCCCCCCCCCGTTCCCTATTTGCTGCTTCCATTTGAGGTTACCGCGGTATTGTGGACTACGGAGAAGGCAGGTTCAACGCTACTCTCCCAACCGCAACCCTAACCGATCACATGGCGCATCGCTTAGATTCTGCTCTACACCAAGATACCGTTCAGTGGTCCTAATGCTGGCGTGCCCCAGGCTTAGTTGTATCTGGTCAAGCCCCGCACCGCCCTTGTAGGCCAACTTTGCGAATGTTCGCCGCAGATCGTGGGCCGCCAGATCGCCAAACCCGCACACTTCGGCGTACTCCCTGACCACGTTGGCTATGGCCTGGCCACTCATCTTGTCGCCATTGACACAGCCGCCTTTGCGGATGCGCCGGAAGATGCGGCCTTCCGTGACGCCTGCCTTCTCTGTCCATTTGTCCATGGCCGCCTTTGCCCAGGACGGCATGGGTACAGTGCGCATCCGGTTGCCCTTGCCCACCAAGTCACAGACAACCCAACGACCTTCCCGCTGTTGGATGTGGGCGAACGCCAGCGCCGCAACCTCTGAACGGCGTAGGCCGCAGCCGATGAGAACGGCCAGGATTGCCCTATCCCGCAAACCTTTGAGGGTTTCCACGTCCGGTGCGTTCAGCAACTCCTGCGTTTGTTCCCTGGTCAGCCAGTTGCCCGAACGCACACCGGCCGACTTGACGCCCTTTACAGCCTTTATGCTATTGGCAAGGGTCTGGTCCACTAGGCCATTATCCGCCGCCTCCCGCGCCAGTTTGCGGATCGCTGACAAGCGCAGGTTGATGGTTGACGGGGCTAGGCCGTCGTCTTGCAGTTTGACCTTGTAAGCTTGCACTAGCGCCCTGTTCAGTGGAGGACGTTCCTGGTCGGCGTGCCAAGCCAGGAAGTCAAGTAGAGCTCGCTCATATGCTCGCTTGCTGTGCTCGCTGGTTAGGCCATCGAGCACCAGGCCAATGATGGACTTCGCACTATCCTGGGTAACCGAGAGTTGTGCCTTGGTGGTAGTCGGTGCTGTGGTAGTCATTTCCCTTACTTCTCGTTTGGCTTGTGATAACAAGCATTATCACAAGTCTTATACACCAAAACGGACTCTTGGCAAGCGCCGACTTGCGCGGGCGAGCGGGTCGGGGTAGAATTGAGTACCAAGCGGGCGGTCAGAACAAAGGGGGTGTGTTGTGAATTGTGTCGTAGACTACAAAAAGACAGTCTCGGACAACCGCCTGGTTGGATTGTGGCGTATGATGACCGGCTTCCGGCTGGTCTACCTGGGAGCGGTCGCCGGTGTGGGTATCGCCGCCCTGTTCAGGACGGGCAACTATCTGTTACTGCGCTACTTTGTTGACGACGTTTTGGGACAGGAAAAGTTTGGTCACACCTTGCCGCTGATCGCGCTGAGTTTTGTGGGCCTGGCGTTGCTTCAGGGCGCGTTCTCTTTCCTCAGCGGACGGTGGGCTGCCCAGACGGCAGAGGGGGTCACGTTACGGTTGCGCAACTATCTGTACGACCACATCCAGCGACTGTCGTTCACCTACCACGACAGAACCAAGACCGGCGAACTGATCCAACGCGCCACCTCGGACGTAGACGCCGTGCGCCGGTTCTTCGCCGACCAGGCCATCGGCGTGGGGCGCATCGTGCTATTGTTTGGGATCAACTTTGTGGCGCTACTAAACTTGAACACACAACTGGCCCTGCTCTCGATTGTGGTCGTTCCGCTGATCGTGATCATGTCGGTCTTTTTTTTCACAAAGGTCTCAAAGGCTTACGAGGCTTTTCAGGAGCAGGAGGCCAAACTTTCGACCACCTTGCAGGAGAACCTGACCGGCGTGCGGGTGGTCAAGGCGTTTGCCCGGCAAGAGTACGAGCAGAAAAAGTTCGAGACAGACAACTGGGAGCAGTTCCAACGCGGACGACGGCTGCTGATGATGCACTCAATGTTCTGGCCGCTCTCGGACATCCTGTGTGGCGCACAGATGTT
>JADHWW010000185.1 GCA_016783285.1 Anaerolineae bacterium | reverse complement strand
CATCGCTCGCTGACCCGACGCCCGAAGTGAAACAGGAAGTTATTCGATTGTTAATTGATCACGTTGTGGTGGAGAAGGACGAGATTGTCATCAAACACATCATCCCCACCGACAATGATTGTCGATTATTACCAGGACGCAGATGAACGCTGATCTGCACTGAAAACCATAAAAATCTGCGCTTTCTGCGTGAATCAGCGTCCGAATTTCTGTACTCGGGGGCAAGTGTTAAATTTGTCAGTCAACCAGAAATGCGACGTCTTGTTTGGACGCTTTCACTCCGACACGACAACCCGTCGGTCCGGTCATTTGCCCTTTGGGCCGAAATCGTGTAAAATAACCCCCAATCGCATACGGTGTCTCTTCTCCGACCCATCTCACCTAAAGGCCAAGCCTACGGGGGATGGGCGATAGGGTGTGGCTGGAAACGGCCACGCCTCCCGTGCTTGGAAAGGAGAAGGACGACGGGTAGTCATCACGCCGGCGTCCACCTCTTTCCAGGTGGATGCTGTTTTTTTGACATAGGACGCAGATTCACGCAGATTTTCGCAGATAGAATTAGAGTCAGCGAGTCAGCGAGTCAGCGAGTCGGCGTGTATCAACGTTGATCTGCGTCCCCGATAATGTGCGCGAGTCTCCGACCCATTCCACCTAAAGGCCGAGCCTACGGGGGATGGGCGACAGGGTGCGGCTGGAAACGGCCACGCCTCCCGTGCTTGGAAAGGAGATAGCGAATGGGCGAATGAGCGAATGGACGAATGAACGAATGGACGAATGAGCGAATGGACGAATGAACGAATGAGCGAATGACAAAATCCCACAAGGAGGGAGACTCACGATGAAAAAGCAAATGTTCTGGGCGACTGTAGCCCTGATGATTGTGCTGGCCCCGGTGGCTGGCTGTACATCGCCGACGGATGTAGATGTATCTGAGCAGCCGACGGCTGTTGAGCAACCCACGGCTGCCCCCGAGCAGCCAGCAGCCCTGGAGGGCAAACTGATCATCTTTCACGCCGGCAGCCTGACCGTGCCGATGAAGGAACTGACGGAAGCGTTTCAGGCCCAGCACTCTGGTGTGACCTTTGAGACCGAGGCATCGGGCAGTAACGCGGCCGCCCGCAAGATCAGCGAGTTGGAGCGCGAGGCCGACGTGATGATGTCGGCCGACTATACGGTCATTGACAAGTTGCTGATCCCTGACTTTGCCGACTGGAACGTCCGGTTCGCCCGCAACACGATGGTCGTCGCCTACACTGACGAGTCGTTGTACGCCGACGAGATCAACGCGGACAACTGGTACGAGATTCTCACCCATGACAGGGTGATCTATGGCCACTCCGACCCCGACGCCGATCCCTGCGGCTACCGCACGCTGTTGGTGTGGCAACTGGCCGAGGCGCACTACGGAGTGCCCGGATTGAACGCGCAACTGGAGGAGCACTGCCCGCCGGAGAACGTGCGCCCCAAGTCGGTGGAACTCATCGCGCTGCTGGAGTCGGGCGATATGGACTATGCCTGGGAGTATCGCTCGGTGGCGGTGCAGCACAGGTTAAAGTTCGTCGAGCTGCCGGACGAGATCAACTTGAGCATGGTCGAGCAGGCCGGCTTTTACAGCCAGGCGACGGTAGAGATCGCCGGCAAGGAGCCGGGGACGACCATGACGATGACAGGCAAGCCCATCGTCTATGGCGTGACCATTCCCAGGAACGCGCCCAGCCCGGACCTGGCGCTCGAGTTCGTCCAGTTCCTTTTAGGTCCTGAGGGGCAGGCGATCATGGAGGCGCAGGGCCAGCCGCCCATCGTGCCGCCGGTCGCGGGTGACGTGGACGCCGTGCCCGATGAACTGGAGAACGTGGTGGCGGCGGCGGCAGCATCGCCGGCCTCGGCGCCCGCAACTGACGCCGCCCTGAACGTCACCGGCGCGGTCGAGAACGAACTGGCGCTTTCCAGGAGCGACCTGGAGGCAATGGGCGCAGAGGAGGTCACAGTCGAACATCCCAAGAAAGGCGAGCAGACCTACGAAGGTGTGCGTTTGACAAAAATCCTGGAGGCGGCCAGTCCGACCGGCGCGACGCTCACCCTCACCGCCGACGATGGCTACAGCGTTGACCTGGCGCTCGCCGACGCGCAGGCTTGCGCGGATTGCCTGGTCGCGTTCGACGGTGACAGTCTCCGTATGGCCATGCCCGGAATGGACACTAATTTCTGGGTCAAGGGCGTGGTAGCCATGGAGGTCAAGTAACCGATGAGAAAGCTACTTCCAACCGTCATTCTCCTTCTAGCGTTGACCGCGCTCGTCGGCTGCTGCTCACCAGCCAAGATATCTGGCCCGAGATGCAAGGAAGTGTGCTCGTGGTCAAGGAGGAACTCCTGGAGGAACATCCCGAAATAGTGAGCAAATTGGTAGGGACAAGCCAGAGAGCAACGGATTGGATCAATCAGCACCCGGACGAGGCAGCGGTCATCATGGCCCGGCAGTTGTCAGTCACAGGGCAGACGGTTCTGCCTGCCAGAGCAGCCGAGGTCGCCACAAAGTTCGAGATCACGCCAGAGGTCTTGCTGCGTTCCATGGGCCGCCTGGAATACACGCCTGCTGTTGATTCAGACACGGTGCAAGAAGTGATAGATTACATGGCGGAACTGGGGTACATAAAGAGCAGCTTCAATGCTAAAGATATTCTGGATTTGAGCTTCCTTGAAGATGAATAGGCTTGAGAAGATTAGACCGGAGTGGGGGATACTGCCGGTGGCCGTATTTCTGGCCGTATGGGAAGTGGTAGCCCGACTGGACCTCATCCCCGGCCACTTCTTTTTTCCCCCTTTCTCCGTGGTGATGCAAGAGTCCTACCACCTGATTGCCAATGGAGTGTTGGTGGACAGTTTCCTGAGCAGTCTCGTTCGAGTACTGACTGGCTTTTGTACCGGCTCCATCGCCGGGCTACTCATCGGCACCCTGATGGGGTGGAAGGAATTTCTCAACCGGGCACTCAGCCCCATAATCAGCCTTCTCTATCCGATTCCGGCGCTGGGCTGGCTGCCACTGCTCATGCTCTGGATCGGCGTCAATGAGGCGCTGCCGATAGCCGTAATATTTATCTGTTCCTTTTTCCCCATCTGCTACAACACCGCCACCGGCATCAGAAGCGTGGACAGAAACTTTGTTCGGGCAGCCAGGACACTGGGCGCTTCGGACCTTCGAGTTCTGATCACCGTTGCCCTGCCTCTGGCCGTGCCTACTATTTTCACCGGGCTCAGGCTGGAGGCGGGCATGGCCTGGAGGGTGATCATAGCCGCGGAGATGGTGGCCATCCCTACCGGAATCGGGGCTCTGCTCATGAGAGCCGAGAGCCTCATCCGTGTGGACATCATCATCGTCTGCCTGATGGTACTGTCCCTGATGTGTTTCTCCTTCGAGAGGTTTTTCGACTACGTAGAAGGCAGACTCACCCACCGGTGGAGTTAGCATGCCAGGGATCGAACTCAGGGGCATACATAATTACGCCTGCCGGGGAGTAAACCTCCAGGTTCTTCCCGGCGAGTTACTGGTGCTCCTGGGACCGAATGGCGCAGGCAAAACGACTTTGCTCAACGTCATTGCCGGTTTGATCGAGTACGAGGGCGCGGTGCTCTTCGATGGCGTCTCCGTGGATGGTCTGCCACCACAGAGGAGAGGGGTGGGTTACCTGTTCCAGAACCTGGTGCTGTTTCCCCATCTCGACATAGCCTCGAACGTGGCCTACGGGTTGAGGGCACGAGGGTGGCCCCGGGAAAAAGCGAAAGACCGGGTGGAGGAATTGCTCGCGCTGATGAGGATCGAACACCTGGTCTCCCGCTATCCCCGACGCCTCAGCGGCGGAGAGAGGCAACGGGTGGCCCTCGCCAGAGCCCTGGCCCCCTCCCCCGGAATCCTGCTTCTGGATGAGCCTCTGAACAGCCTGGACTTGCAGACCTCCAAGTACTTGAGGCCCGAGTTGAGGCGGCTTCAGCAGAGGCTGAGAATCACCACACTATATGTGACTCACGAACTGGCGGAGTCTGAGGATGTGGCCGATAGGGTGGCTGTCATTCAGGATGGTCGCATAGAGCAGGTGGGAAAACCGGAGGAGGTCTTCTTTTGGCCGGCAAATGAAAAGGTGGCTGCCTTTATAGGAGCGCCCAACATCCTGCAATGTGACAGCACCCGCAGCCTGGGTCATGGGCTGGTGGAGGCGACCTGCGGTGGGTTGCCTATAGTCGTCCCCCACGAGGGGAATGCGGTCCGCAGAGTTGCGCTATTTCCCCGGGACGTATACGTTTCTCCGATGAAGCCACCCGGCCCCAAAGTCAACCGGTTCAAGGGCACTATCTCCGGCCTGAGAGTCTCCCCGGAGTCGGTCAGGCTAACAGTCAAGGTTGGGGGCAATCAGATCGTGGCAGAACTGCCGCATCATATTTTTGAGAGTATGGGCTTGGAGGTGGGCCAGGAGATCTTTCTCATATTCAAGTTGAAGAGGATAAAGGTCTGCCAAAATGCCAGCCAGTAAGCATTGTTACGCGACAAGACTATGTGGAGGTGAGGAGCCTATGTTTCAAGTTCTTCGAAAAGACCTGGCTCGAATTGTCCAACAAAACGACCTGGGGCCGAAAGAGATCGTCATCCGCGCTTTCCCCCTCTCCCCGGAGGAGGCTATTGGGAACCCGGAGGATAAGGACTACCCTCTGGTCAAGGGAAAGGAAAGGCTGATGCAGGCCGAGTTCCAGGGGGCCAAGGGGCAGGCCTTTACCGATATGTACGGGGACTTTGGCGGGACTCTGGCCGAGGTGCTGGAGATGGACTTGAAGAACAATTTCCGCCGGGCAGTGTTCGTTTCTGCCCTCAATGCGGTGATGAGATACCTGGGGCTCGTCTCGGGCACCGTCCACTGCCGGAATGAGGAACCGCCAAGATGTGCCCAGGAACTGGTCAAATACTTGAGGGAGAAACACACCGGTCGTAGGATAGCCCTGGTGGGGTTCCAGCCGCGAATGGCAGAGGCACTCTCTCAGCAATTCGATCTGCGGGTCACCGATCTCGACGGCGAAAACATCGGTCGGGAAAAGTACGGGGTGAGAATATGGGGGCCGGAAAAGACCACGGAGCATCTCGAATGGTGTGACCTGGCCCTGGTGACCGGAACCAGTGCGGCAAATGGGACATTGGCTGGATTTCTTCACGGACCCAAGCCGGTCATTTTCTATGGAGTGACTATATCGGGGGCAGCAAGGTTACTTCGCCTGGAACACTTTTGCCCCATGAGCCGCTGACGGGTAAAAATGAAGAAATTATACTGTCTCATCCTGGCCCTGGTTCTCAACGCCTGCACGCTGCCTCCTGGGGAAAAAACACAGATGCACGTGCTCCTCGCCGGCAGTCTGGTCATCCCGTTCGATGACCTGGAGGCCGTGTTTGAGGCAAAGCATCCCGACGTAGACGTGTTGATGGACGGCCACGGCAGCATCCAGTGCGTCCGGCACGTGACCGAACTCGATGAACTGGCGGACATCGTCGCCGTGGCGGACTATGCGTTGATCCCCATGCTGATGTACGAGACTAAAGACCCAGAGACGGGCCAACCCTACGCCACCTGGACGCTTCAGTTCGCCACGAACCGGCTGGGGATCGCCTACACACCGCAGAGCGCGCACGCGGACGAGATCAGCGCCGAGAACTGGTACGAGATCCTATCCCGGCCCGGCGTGCTGCTGGGTCTCTCCGACCCACGTTTCGATGCCTGCGGGTATCGCGGCCTGATGCTGGCCCAGTTGGCAGGATCACACTATGGCGGCCAGGATATCTTTGCCGATCTTTTCGGCCGTCGCTTCACCCAGCCCATCCGGGTGCAGACGCGCGGCGACGTCAGCGCCATCCTGATACCGGAAGTACTGCAACCCGAAAAGGAGAGTGGGCTTGTGATGCGCGGCTCCAGCGTGCGGCTGCTGGCGCTCCTCCAGTCGGGCGATTTGGACTATGCCTTTGAATACGAGAGCGTCGCCCGCCAACACGGGCTCGAGTTCTTGCCATTGCCGCCAGAGATTGACCTGAGCGACAAAACATACCAGGACAACTATGAGCGCGTCCGCGTCAGCCTCGATTTCCAGCGCTTTGCCAGTGTCAATCCAGAGTTTGAGGGCCTGTCCATCGCTTACGGCCTCACCATACCGGCCAATGCTCCACACCCCGACCTGGCTGTCGAGTTCATCCGGTTTCTCGTCGGCCCGGAGGGGCAGGCGATCATGGCGGAGAACCGGCATCCGATGATCCTGCCGCCGGTCGCCGACAATAAAGACGCCTTACCCACCGCGTTGCAAGCGTTGGTCAAATAGACGATAGGTAACGTGTTGCGCAACAACGTTGCCAGGAATCACCTGGGAACTGGGATTTTCACTTGCTTTTTGCGCCAATTAGAGGAGAATAGGGACTGGCGCAACGGAGGTGAAAGAGATGTCTACAGTTCAAAAGGTGCTGATCGTAGAAGATGAACCAACATTGCTAGAGACGCTGGAATATAACCTGACCCGCCAGCGATACCAGGTCTGCACGGCCACTGACGGCCTGGCTGCCCTGGAGATGGCCTGTCAGGAACAGCCGGATCTCATCCTGCTGGATATCATGCTCCCCGGACTGGACGGCTTTGAGGTCTGCCGCATCCTGCGCCGGGAGATGAGCGTGCCCATCCTCGTGCTCACCGCCCGTGCGGACGAGGTGGATAGAGTTGTGGGCCTCGAGATGGGCGCCGACGACTATCTGACCAAGCCCTTCAGTATGCGGGAACTCTTGGCCCGGGTCAAGGCTCTCCTGCGGCGGGTACGCCTCGACCGGGAGGAACTGGCGGCGGGCGAGGTGGATCGGTTGATCTTTGGAGAGATGGTCATAGACCTGGCCCGCCACGAGGTGCTACGCCAGGGAGAGCCATTGCGCCTAAAGCCCAAAGAGTATGACCTGCTCGTCTTCCTGGCACGAAACAAGGGCATTGTCCTCTCCCGCGATCTGATCCTGGAACGGGTGTGGGGCTGGGATTTCGGCGGCGGCAGCCGCACCGTGGACGTACACGTGCGCTGGCTGCGGAAAAAGATCGAGTCCGACCCCGCCAACCCCACCCGCATCGTCACCGTGCGCACCGTCGGCTACCGCTTTGAGGGATAACAAATGTTCCGCAGCATCCGCTGGCGCATCGCCGCCCCCTACGTCGTTCTCATCCTGCTGGCGACGACGGCGCTGACTGTCTACTTTTCCGGCTTCGTGCGCCAGACCTATCTGGCCGACCTGGGCGCCCACTTGACGGCCGAGGCCCGGTTGGTGGGAGAGGCCGTCGCGCCACTGCTGGTTGAAGGGGGAACGGTCGAAACCATTGACCCCCTGGTCAAACGCTGGGGCGAGTTACTGAAAGCCCGCGTGACGGTCATCCGCGCCGATGGCGTGGTGCTGGGCGATTCCCACGAGCACCCGGCGGCGATGGAGAACCACCTGGGTCGGCCAGAAGTACAGCAAGCCCTGGCCGATGGTGTGGGGGGCAGCACCCGCCACAGCCGGACAATGGGCTACGAGATGATGTACGCCGCCGTCCCGGTGGAGGCTGGCGGGCAGATGATGGGAATCGTCCGCATTGCCTGGCCCCTGACCCAGATCGAGACCAGCGTGGCTCATCTCCGCCGCACCATCGCGGTCGCCTCTCTGCTCACAGCCCTGCTAGCCGGACTATTAGCCCTACTCATCGCCGGGCAACTGGCCCGCCCGCTGCGAGGATTGACCCGCCTGGCCGAACGTATGGCACACGGCGACCTGGACGGGCGCATCCATCTCTCCTCCCAGGACGAAGCGGGCCGGCTGGCCGACGCCTTTAACCGCATGGCAACCGAGGTTCAGACGCAGATGGAGGCCCTGGCTGACCAGCGGAACGCGCTGACCGCCGTGCTGACCCACATGGCGGACGGCGTCATCATCACCGATAGGGAAGGGCGAGTGCGGTTGATGAATCCCGCTGCTGCCCGGATGTTGGGCCTTTCTGAGGCCACAGCCACGGGGCAGAGTTTTGTCGCGGTGGCCCGTGACCACCAGGTGGTCGAGGTCTGGCGGCGCTGCCGGGAGAGCGACGAGGAGCAGAGCGAGGCAGTGGAGATGGTGGGACGCGGGCCTTTCCTGCGGGTGGTTGCCACTCCCCTGCGCGATACACCTCAAGACGGCTGCCTGGTGCTGCTCCAGAACCTGACCCAGATACGGCGGCTGGAGACGGTGCGGCGGGACTTTATCAGCAACATCTCCCACGAATTGCGCACCCCCCTGGCCTCGTTAAAGGCGCTGGTGGACACCTTGCACGATGGGGCACTGGACGACCCTCCGGCGGCCCGGCACTTTTTGGAGCGCATGGAAACCGAGGTGGACGCACTGACGCAGATGGTGCAGGAATTGCTGGAACTCTCCCGCATCGAGTCGGGGCTGGTACCGCTGCGCCTAAAGCCCACTCCCGTAGCCGACATAGTGCTCCCGCCGGTGGAGCGCCTACGCCCCCAGGCCGAACGGGCCGGCCTGCGCCTCACCGTTGACTTGCCACCCAATCTGCCCCCGCTTCTGGCCGACGCGGAGCGGGCGCAGCAGGTAGTCACCAACCTGGTGCATAATGGTATAAAGTTC
>JADHWW010000081.1 GCA_016783285.1 Anaerolineae bacterium | reverse complement strand
GAGGGGAGTTGCCCGGTGCGGTTCTACGGGCGGATGGGAGGCATCGTTCCCCTGCCCGACGATATCCTGCCCGGACTGGAGAAACTGGACGCCGAGGTCGCAGGCGGGAAGGAGGCCTGAGATGGTCAAGGAAATGACAACCGTTGAGATTCCTGCGGACATGGAACTGGTCTATAAGCGACCGGAGAGCCTGACCAAGGCCGACACCCACTATTGTCCTGGATGTACCCACGGCACCATTCACCGCCTCATCGCCGAGGTGCTGGACGAACTAGGGGTGCGGGAGCGGACCATCGGCATCGCCCCAGTGGGATGCTCGGTGCTGGCTTACTACTACTTCAACGTGGACATGGCGGAGGCGGCCCATGGCCGCGCGCCGGCGATGGCCACCGGTCTCAAGCGTGTCAGCCCGGACAAGGTGGTCTTCACCTACCAAGGGGACGGCGATCTCGCGTCTATCGGCATAGCGGAAATCGTTTGCGCAGCCAATCGGGGCGAGTTATTCACCACCATCTTCGTCAACAACGCGATCTACGGCATGACCGGCGGGCAGATGGCCCCCACGACGCTCCCCGGGCAGGTGACCACATCGTCGCCGACAGGACGGGACGTGGTGACGGCAGGCTACCCGATGAAAATAGCCGAGTTGCTGGGGGGACTTCCGGGTGTGACCTACGCTACCCGCCAGGCGGTACTGGATGTGCCGGGCATCCGGCGTACCAAGAAAGCGATCAAACTGGCCTTCCAGACCCAGTTGGCCGGTCTGGGCTTCTCGATGGTTGAGGTCATCTCCACATGCAACACCAACTGGCACCTGGGACCCGTGGAAGCGTTGGAGTGGGCCAAGGAGCACATGGTGGCCTACTTCCCGCTGGGCGACACGAAGATGACCGATGAAGTGCGAGCACTGAAGGAGGGGAAATAACAATGCAACAAGAGATCATCATTTCTGGCTTCGGCGGACAGGGAACGCTCTTCGCCGGGCAGTTGTTGGCTTACGCCGCGATGGACAGCGGTCACCACGTGACGTGGATCCCCTCCTACGGCCCGGAGATGCGGGGCGGAAAAGCCCGCTGCACTGTGATCGTGTCCGACGAGGAGATCGGTTCGCCATTGGTGCGGCGGCCCAGCGCGTCCATTGTGCTCAACATCCCCTCGATGGAGACCTTCGAGCCAGCGATTAAGCCCGGCGGCGTGCTGGTAGTGAACAGTTCCCTGGTGCCGCAGAAAAGCGAGCGCACCGACATCCGCGTCTTCTACGCCCCCGCCAGCGACCTGGCGACCGAACTGGGCAACATCCGCATGGCGAACGTCATCTGCCTGGGCATTTTGGTGCAGGCCAGCGGCGTCGTGCCGCTGGAGGCAGTGGAACAGGCGCTGAATGATCATTTGCCGGAGCGGCATCGCAAACTACTGGGACTGAACAAGGAGGCGTTGCGCAAAGGAGTGGCGTTGGCGGTTGAGGCAGAAGCGGCCTAAAGAGCCTTTCTATGTTCGGCAAGGTCTCCGACCGCCGCCGAAAGGGCTCGGTCGAAGACCTCGCCCAACGAGCGCCGCCACGCACTGATTTTCCGAGGACGCTCCAGTGAGTAAGGAGATGTGCTTGATGGTCATTTCTGCTTTCGAAGGGACGAGCCAGCGTAGTCCGGGACGGGGGCGGCGCGTTGGCGTCATCATACTGGGGGTGATCCTGGCCGGAGTGACTTGTGGTATCATCGGCCTGGCCTTTGTGCAAGGCTCGTGGTGGTACTCCTACGGGTCAGATCACGCCCTGGATCGCGAAACTCGGGCACGCGTCGAGGCGATACGGGACGATGTGGACTCCAGTGGCGCAGCGCCCGAGGCGGTACCGTGGCTGAACGCAGCATTGGGCCCCAATGCCCACCCCACCGATGTACGGACCTATCTCCTCACAGCACAGAAGGCGCTGGAAGCGGCCGACGATCCAAAGTGGGCCGAGGCCGTGGGGGAGTTACGGGCAATCATCCAGACGATACGTCCGGCTCCTCTCTGGGAGACGATTACCCCGCATCCCATGTCCACACTGGAGTGGTCGTGGTGAGATGAGCACCCAGATTGGTCTGGCATTGAGCGGCGGGGGGGCCAAGGGCATCGCCCACATCGGCGTGCTCAAGGTGCTAGAGGAAGCCCAAATCCCCGTGCACATGGTGGCCGGCACCAGCATGGGCGGGGTCGTGGCCGCTGCCTATGCCGCCGGCCGCTCGGCGAGTGAGATCGAGCAATCTTTCCGCTCTCTGCGCCTGCTCGACATCGTCCAGCGCGACCGCACTGGCCTGGGCCTACTGGGCCAGGATAAGATGGCCAGCCGCCTGCGGGAGGCCCTGGGGGGCGACCTGACCTTCGACCAGTTGAAGTTGGACCTGGCACTTGTCGCAGTGGACCTGGAAACGGGCGAGGAGATAGTCATCCGTGAGGGGTCGGTCGTCGAGGCGGCGCTGGCGACGGCAGCTTTGCCCATCGTCTTTCCACCTGTGCGCTGGCGTGGACGCATGCTGATAGATGGCGGTGTGCTCAACCCTGTCCCCTTCGACACCGTGCGGCAGATGGGAGCAGACCGTGTCATCGCGGTCCACACCCTGCACGATCTTTCTAGCATGCCAGAGGCCGGGACCCCATCCAGGGGGCGTGGGGCGGAGGCGGTCATCCGGTTGTTGCTGTACCGCTCCCGCTGGACGCCACTGCTGGACGTCAGCGAGCGTAGCCTGGGTATTATGAGTCGCAAACTGGTCGAGCAGCGAATGCGGGAGGCCCCACCCGACCTGATGATTGAGGTCCTACTCAAGGATGTTGGTCTCTTTGACCTGGACCAGGTGGACGTATGCTTGAGGGCTGGGGAGAAAGCCGCTCGCCAACACCTGTCCGAGTTGATCGAACTGCGCGACACGCCGCTTCCAAGTCGTTGGGCCCGTTGGTGGCAAGCGTTGCGCCAACAACTACCTGGCTAGATTGTCACATTTCACGCATCACATTTCACGCCAAGATGTATCGCAGAGTGATTGTCCCGCTTGATGGGTCAGAACTGGCCGAGGGAGTGCTGCCTCACGTCGCGGAATTGATCCGCGATCGAGGAAGTCAGGTTCATCTGCTCTCGGTCGCCCCACCGATGAAAGGGTCAGCGCCGGCTGTCGTGGATGTGCACCTACCATCCGCCGGCCTGCAGGAGGAGAGACGGAACGTCGAGCAAGAACTGGTGGAGTATCTGCGGACTGTGGCGAAAAGGCTGGAGCCGGTCGCCGCTGATATACAGGCCAGTGTGCGCTTCGGCCGGCCGGCCGACGAGATCCTCACCTTCGTCGGTGAAGTGAATGCGGACCTGATCGCGATGTCTGCGCATGGCCGTTCTGGCATCAGCCGTTGGGTCTTCGGCAGCGTGACAGACAGGGTGATGCGCGGCGCCATGTGCCCTGTGCTGCTGGTGCGGGCCGGGCGTAGGAGCGCGGTCACTGCGCCCCTACGTCGAACTACGTACCAGCGCATCCTGGTGCCGCTGGACGGCTCTGAACTGGCAGAGCAGGCATTGCCTTATGTGAAAGCGCTCATCCGTCCTCGCCGAACCTCCCCTCTGGAGGGAGGATTGGAGGGAGTCACGCGCGTCTTTCTCATCTCTGTTCTGACGACCGGGCTGGGTGATCGCGCGGTGGCGCTATTGACGAGTTATCCCCCTGGGTTGCGACTCGCCACGACCGCGCTCCATCACGCCGAAATCCAGTTGCGAGTCTATCTGCGAAGCGTGGCTGCCGCATTGCGCGAGCAGGGGGCGGTAGTGCACATCGCTGTCCGACAGGGTTCACCGGCCGACGAGATCCTATCCTATGCCGCCGAAGTCGAGGCCGACCTGATCAGTATGACTACTCACGGGTTCTCTGGTATGAGTCGCTGGGTATATGGAAATGTGGCGGGCAAGGTACTGCAAGGGGCGCACAGCCCTGTACTTCTGATCCGTCCCACATCTGAAACCTGACAGGTTTTCGAAAACCTGTCAGGTTTGATCTGAGCAAGGAGGAGATGGAACATGAACATTGGCATCCCGAAGGAGCGCAGGGATTTGGAACTGCGAGTGGGGTTGACCCCCTACGGGGTGGATTTACTTACCCGCGCCGGTCACACCTGCTACGTCGAGAAAGAGGCCGGATTGGGGGCTGGCTTCACCGATTACCACTACGAGCGGGCTGGCGGGCGCATCGTCTATTCCGGTGAGGAGGTCTATGGCCGGGCCGACCTGGTGCTCAAAGCGGTGCGACCAACTGAGGAGGAACTGGATTGGCTCCGCGAAGGGCAGATCATCGCTGGCTTCCTGCATCTGGCTGCCGCCCGCCGTCGCAAGGTTGAGGTGTTGTTGGAAAAGCGCATCACCGCCATCGCCTACGAGACTATCGAAGAGGACGATGGAACATTGCCGGTGTTGCGCACGATGAGTGAGGTGGCTGGGCGCATGGCCCCGCAACTATCCGCCACTTTCCTGCAAAGCGACCACGGCGGCCGTGGTGTGCTCCTCAGTGGTGTGCCTGGGGTCCCAGCGGCCAGGGTCGCTATTCTGGGGGCCGGCGTGCTGGGCACCAACGCTGCCCGCACGTTCCTTGGATTGGGAGCCAATGTGTTCATCCTCGACCACAACCAGGAAAAACTCCGCCTGATAGATCAGCAGTTTGGTGGACGTATCACCACGATGGTCTCCTATCCCTTCAACATCGCCCGCGTAGCCCGCTTTGCCGAGGTGCTGATCGGTGCGATCCTGATGCCAGGTGCCAGAACCCCTGTCATCGTCACCCGCGAGATGGTCCGTTCGATGAAGAAGGGGGCGGTCATTCTGGATTTCAGCATTGACCAGGGCGGGGGCGTGGAGACCAGCCGGCCTACCACGCTGCGAGACCCTGTCTTTATTGAGGAGGGGGTGGTTCACTTCTGCGTTCCCAACGTGCCTGGGGCGGTTCCCCGCACAGCGACCCACGCCTTTAACAACGCGGTCTGGCCCCACATTCGCCGCATCGCTGAAATAGGTATGGAGAAGGCGCTAGAGGAACTGCCCGCCCTGGCCCGGGGAGTTGCCACCAGAGACGGTAAAATCGTGAACGAACCGTTGGCAGCAGCGTACTACGCTGGAACGAGGGAGTAAACGATGAGTTGGATGCAGACTTACGAGCGCCGTGTCACGACCGCTGAGGAGGCTATCAAAGCCATCAAGTCGGGTGACCGCATCTTCCTTACCGGCAACTGCAGCGTGCCGCAGAAACTGCTGGAGGCACTGGTCGCCCGCGCCCCGGAGTTGGAGAACGTCGAGGTTTGCCACGCCCTCACCATCGGGTCGAGCGATTACGTTGCGCCGGAGATGGAGGGTCACATCCGCGCCAACGCCCTCTTCATCGGCCCCAACGTGCGCAAGGCAGTCTGGGAAGGGCGGGTGGATTTCACCCCCGTGCTCCTCTCGGAGTTTACGCTGCTCTTCAAGCGGGGCATCCTGCCGCTGGACGTCGCCTTCGTGCACCTTTCGCCGCCCGACGAGCATGGCTTCTGCTCCTATGGCATCGAGACGGGACTGACCATATCGCCAGCCGAAGCGGCCAAAATCATCATCGCCGAGGTCAACGAGAACATGCCACGTTGCCTGGGTGATTCCTTCATCCACGTCAGCCGCCTGGATTACATCGTGCCGGTGAATTATCCTCTGCTGGAACTGCCGATGACGGAGGGTGAACTTTCGGACATGCACGTCAAGATCGGCGAGCACATCGCTGAACTGATCCCCGACGGGGCCACTATGCAGATGGGCATCGGCGCGATCCCCGACGCAGTGCTCAACTTCCTGGGCGGCAAGCGGGATCTGGGCATCCATACCGAGTTGTTCTCAGATAGCGTGATTGACCTGGTGGAGGCCGGTGTGCTCACTAACACCCGCAAGACGCTGCACCCTGGCAAGATCACCGCCGGCTTCATGCTGGGGACAAAGCGGCTCTACAGGTGGGTGCACGACAACCCGCTCATCGAACTGCGTCGCACCGAGTACATCAACGATCCCTTTGTCATTGCCCAGAACTACCGGCAGGTGGCGATCAACTCGGCCATCGAGGTAGACCTGACGGGGCAGGTGTGCGCCGACTCCATCGGCCCCAAACTGTACAGCGGCGTGGGGGGGCAAGTGGACTTCATCTACGGCGCGTCTCGCTCCGAGGGAGGCGTGCCAATCATCGCGCTGCCAGCCACGGCCAAGAGAGACACTCTAAGCCGCATCGTGCCCATGCTCAAGCAGGGCGCTGGGGTCGTCACCTCCCGCTATCACGTCCACTACGTGGTGACGGAGTATGGAGTGGCGGACCTGTACGGCAAGACGATCCGCCAGCGGGCGCAGGCACTGATCAACATCGCTGCTCTCCAGTTCCGGGACGAACTGACGCGGGCGGCGAGGGAATTGAACTATATCTAATCCAATCGCAGGATCAGCGGCAGGTAGCAGGAGAAGAACTCGAAGAACTCGTGCGCTCCCCGGTCATACCCCTCGCCTTGAGGCCGGTGGACACTCCGGATGTCCTCGTCCGGCGCGCCTTCCGGTGTGCCCGTGTCCACACATGGCGAGTCCTCGAACAGCCGGTAGATGCCACCTTGAGAAGAGCGAAACAGCGGGTCGGCGTCTATGTTCTCCTCACCGGGCCAAACGGCTCCATCCATTTCGATGTCGGAGTAGGTGATAGTGATGGTGGAGAGCGCGTCCAGATCCACTGCTGATTGATTGCCCCACACGATGCAGTTGACCAACGTGGCGTTGCCCCCCCCACCACCCTCGTGTCCCTCGTACAGGTAGATACCGTGTCTGCTGTCGGCCACCGTGTTGTTCACGATGTGCGAGACCGCACCGTCCTTGACCGCGATGCCGGCGCCGCTGTATGGGTCATCATCACGGCCCAGGCAGGTGTAGATCAGGTTGTTGATCAGCGTTGTGGAGGAGGGATGCCCGATGGAGATGCCCTTGTCGCCGCAGTGGTGCAACTCATTACGCTCGATGACCGCCGACGAGTGGTTCAGGTCCATACAGTCGTCGGAGACGTCGTGGATGTGGTTGTCCAACAGCAGCGCTGGCGTGATCATGTGGCTGACCTCAATGCCTTCGAACTCATAAGCGCCATGCCGGACGTCGTAGATGTGGTTGCCCTGGATGAAGGCGTATCCACCGGTGACGTGCACGGCGTCTCTCTGGATGTCATAAATCTCGTTGCGCAACAGGTAGATCGTTGGTTCATGACCTAGCCAGGGATAGGTCTGGACAGCGACGCTGAAGCCGGTGTGCCGGATGATGCTGTCGGCGATGGTCACCCGCGAGCCGTAGGCCGAGACGCCGTGGGTGCGCGGATTAGTGATCACCTCACGGGTGTACTCGATCACCGCGTGGATGATGCGGTTGTCCTCTTGGGTGCACTCGAGCAGGATGCCGCCCCAGTAATCGTCACCCTGCCGGGTGAAGACGATAGGTTGCGCGGCGGTGCCCTCTGCCAGCAACCTCCCCCCTTCCTCAACGCGCAGCGAACGGTTCGCCTGGAAATGGAGCGTCACGCCCGGCTCAATGGTCAGCGCGAGACCCGCCGGCACGACGATGTCATCGGTGATGGCGTAGGGATAGGCGCTGGTCGCGATTATGGTGTCCTCCGCCAGCACACCGCCGTGGAAGGCATCCCAGTACACCGTGATCGTGTGGCTGTCTTGCCCATCGGTGATGACGAAAACATTGTCCCGCGTCCACAGCGTGCTCGTGTAGCGCCAGGTCGTCACTGTTGGGTACCGCATACCCTCGCTGCTCCCATTGACGTAGACGTCGCGCAGGGGGGAGCAGTCCCCCTCCAGCGTCACCACCGGTTGTGTCGTGGTGAAGTCCGCCCCGCCGTTGGTGCTGATGGAGAGCGTCGCATCGGGTATCTGGCTATTCAGCGCCGCGATGCGGGCGGAGACGTACTCCTTGAGTTCATCCCGGCCCTCGCCGTACCCCAGACGGGGCAGTGCATCAATGCGTGGGTACATCTCTGCTATTGAGAATTCGTCCGCCGCGATACTGGCGATGTCCTGGTAGTACCAGCGGGTGAAGTCAGGATAGAGCAGGATGCGGCGCACGATGGGTAGGTTGGGCCTCCAGATGGAGTTGTTCGGGTTGCAGAGGTCGGGGTTGGGGTCGCAGAAGGTTTCATCGTGGTCCCAGGATATGAGGATAGAGCGGTCGTCGGAGGGACGGTGGTAGAGAAAGTAGTCGTCACCTTGCCCGAACCACAACGCCCCCTCGCGGTTGTCGAGCACTGCCTGGACAGCGAACCAGCGCAGCCACTGGCGCATATCGGCCAGCGCCTCCGCCTCAGCGCGGAAGGTCTCGTCGGAACTGTTGGTGAGCGCACCGGTCAGCGCGATGACGTCGGAGTAATCGTCGGCGTCCTCGTTGTTCTCCTTGAGGTAGTAGGGACGGTAGTCTTCGGGATCGGAACCGCGATAACTCAGGTCCGCCCCGTCGTAGCCGCGATAGAGGTTGCCGTTGCAGCAATTCTCAATTTGGAATGAATATCGCTCAATTGCTTGACTAATGGCGAGACATACGCTAAACTTTCAGAAGTATCTTAACTGAGAGGTGGTGTATGTCTGAGCCATTGGCATTTAGTGACCTGGTTGAAAAGTT
>JADHWW010000080.1 GCA_016783285.1 Anaerolineae bacterium | reverse complement strand
GCTGGCACACGTCACAGCCAAAAACCCAGTCGCCCAGCAGCGGGCCGAGTTCCGCCGGGATGGGGCCCCGGTGCTCGATGGTGAGGTAGGAGATGCAGCGGCGGGCGTCGAGTGTGCGGGGGGCGACGAGTGCGCCGGTAGGACAGGCGTCCAGACAGGCGGTGCAGGTGCCACAGCGGTCGGCGGGGAAAGAGGCGTCGGGCTCCAGTTCGAGGTCGAGCAAGAGTTCGCCCAGGAAAAAGTACGAGCCCAGGCGGGGGTGGATGAGACAGGTATTCTTCCCGATCCAGCCCAGTCCGGCTCGCTGGGCCAGTTCTCGTTCCAGCAGCGGGCCGGTGTCCACGTAAACCCGGTGGGTCACCGGTCGCCCCACCTGCTCCGCGATCCAGGCGGCAAGTTGGCGCAGTCTTTCCGTCAGCACGGCGTGGTAGTCGGCCCCCCAGGCGTAACGGGACACGCGGCCACGTGATTCTTCGGCCGGTGGGAAGTCGCCGGTGTAATAGTTCATCCCCACGATGACGATGGAGCGGGTCTCCGGCATCAGGCGGCGGGGGTCGGCCCGCTTCTCGATGGCGTCGGGCCGGGCCAGGTAGGCCATCTCGCCGTGGTAGCCCCGCGCCAACCAGCCGGTGTAGAAAGCGGCGTGGGCGCTAGGGGCCGGGCGGGTCACGCCCACCACGTCAAAGCCCATCCGCCGCGCCTGTTCCTTGATCCGTCCGGTCAATTCCATCGCCGGGCCAGTATAGCCCGGCGCGGGGAATCTGTCAACAAGTCACAGGGCATCGTTGGCTTCCTCAACGTTGTAGGTCCGAACTCCCTTTTCCTCATAATCCTCACCCCAGAAACCCTCGGGCCACCGTTCCACGGGCTGACCGGCCTCGTCCAGTTTGATACGTTGGAGATAGGATTTTCCCTCTTTCAAGGAACGATGGGCAAAGTAGAGAGCCAGTTGATCAGCAGGAAGAACGCCTTCAGCAACACGGCGGCGTAACCGGAGCGCGATGTGTTCGCTATGCGTCTCAGCCAGCACCGCCTTATCTTCGCTAATGGCTGAGAACAGCACGTCGCCCATCCATACAGTGAGACGGGGATTCAGGTGTAGTTCGGGCTGTTCAATCAGGATCAGGCTCCCCTCGGGAGCACCGTAAAGTTCGGCCAAGACAGGGATCAACTGGGAATATCCAAATCCTGTGTCCGCCAAGTTGATCCGCCGCCCTCCCTCCTCCTCGAGAATATAGGCTGCCCAACGCCCACTGCCCTGCGCTGTCTCCCGCACCTCCACGCCAGCAGCCAGCCCACGTTCCCGGAACCACTCACCGATGCGTTTGGTCACATCGGGGTGGGATTTTAAGAAAGGGATCAAATACCGGGCATCAGGCCCCACGCTTTCAGGTTCCTCCCCTGAAAACGGTGTCTCGCGCAACGGCTCGCGCAACGGCCCGATGTAGCGCAAGCGGGCAAAGAAATCAGTGATCGTCGCATTGACCTCACGAAGAGCGCGGGCCTCTTTTTCCTCCCCCAAAGGCGTGATTTGCTCAGAGCGCGAAAAGTCGAAAGAGAAATACCACGGTGTGACTTTGTCCTTCTTCTGTAACTCGTACTGTTCGTCGTCGAGCCGAAATAAAAAGTCCTCTTTTGAGGTGGAAAGGCCTACCCCTTGCCTCGGCTTTACCGAGAATTTGACCCCCTGACCGCTATCCCACTGTAATTCAAAAAGCAGGTGATCCCTCCCCTGCCATCCCACATCTTTTAACAGTCCCAGGTTGATCAATGGCCCGCTGAATGTGAGAGGTATCCGGTAGTCCCCTCCGCGTAGACTTTGCTTGAGCAGGATCAGAGCGTGAAGGATAGAACTTTTACCTGTACTGTTGGCTCCCAGCAACACCGTCAACGGAGCGAAACCAACCTCGACTTTATCAAAAGCGCGAAAATTTTCAAGCTGCATATATCTCAGCATTATCTCCCTCCAGGCCGATTCGCCATCAGTAGCCGCTACGCCAATCCCGCCATCTCCAACCCCTCATCCAGCAACGGCTGCACCTTGCTCTCGTCCGTCGTCTCGCAGTAGACGCGGATGATGGGCTCGGTGCCGGAGAAGCGAATCAGGAGCCACCCGCCGTCCTCCAACACGTACTTGTAGCCGTCGAGGGTCACAATGTCGGTCACCCGTACCCCCGCCAGCGTCTCCGGGCGGGCCGCGTCCAGCCGGGACTGGGCCTCCGGCCGCCGCTCCGGGGGGAAGCGGGTGTCTATGCGGTCGTAATAGTACGACGCGCCTAGTTTCTCGTACAGACAGGTCAATAGTTGCGAGGGGGTCTTTCCCGTCTGCACCATCAGGTCCAGGAAGTAGAGGTTGCCCAGGATGCCGTCCCGCTCCGGGACGCTGCCTCGGAAAGCGTAGCCGCCGCTCTCCTCCCCACCGATCATCGCATCCGTCTCCAGCACCTTGGGGCCCACGTACTTGAAGCCCACCCCGGTCTGGTAAACCGGCACGCCGTACATCTCTCCCAATTTCTCCAGCATCGAGGTGGTGGAGATGGTTTTGACGATGGGGCCGCGCTCGCCACGCACTTCCAGCAGGTAGTAGGCCAGAAGTGCGTAGACCTGCAATTGGTTGACAAAGACGCCGTTCTCGTCGCCGATGCCCATGCGGTCGGCGTCGCCGTCCATGATCAGGCACACGTTGGCTCCCAGTTCGACTGTCTTTCGCAGCGCGACGTCCACGTTGGGCGGGATCGGCTCGGGCCGCTTCATCTCTGGGAAGAGGGGATGACGCACGTTATGGATCTCGGTCACCCGCGTCTTGCCACCACCGAGGATGCGCGGAAACCAGCCGATGCCGTTACCCCACATCGGCTCGACCAGGATATGGAGACCGGCCTCCTTAATTGGTTCGACATCTACCAACTTGCCAATGTGGGCCAGGTAGGCCGGCGCCGGGTCCCAGACCACGATCTGTCCCTGCGCCTGGGCCTCTTCCAGCGTCACCCGCTTGACCTCGCCGATGGGTGGAATGGCCGCTTCGATCTCGCGCAGGCCGTCCGGCGCGACGGCCGCGCCGTGCTCGTCGCGCACCTTGAAGCCGCAGTCCCAGGGCGGGTTGTGGCTGGCCGTGATGTTGATGCCCCCGGCCGCCCCGCGCTCGACGATGGCGTAGGAAATGACCGGAGTGGGGGTGGCAGTGTCGGTCAGCCAGACGCGGAAGCCGTTGGCGGCCATCACCTCGGCGGCGGCCGCTCCAAAGTGCTCGGCGGCGAAACGTTTGTCGTAGCCGATCACCACGTCGGCGCCTTCCTGGCCTCGACCTACCAGGTAATAAGCAAAGCCCTGTGCGACGCGGCGCACGTTGTCGAAGGTGTAGTCCTCGGCGATACGTGCTCGCCAGCCATCGGTGCCGAAACGAATGTCTGTCATTATGTGCTCCTCGTCTAAAGAATCAATGTTCATCTACGTCCTACTTCTTCCTCCCCGAGCCAATTGTTCATCCACTTCCCATCAATGCTCGCAGCGCGTCCGCTGTCTTCTTGGCCCGGTGGCGGATGATGCCGAGCGGCACGTGGGCATACAGGGCGGCCGAGAGGATGATGTCGTCGGCGATAGCCAGCGAGTAGAACACGTGCTCGCCGCCCTCGACGCTCTGTTCAAAGCGCAGTTGCTCCCGGCCCAGGATTTGCGCCACGCGGGCCGAGGTGCGCCAACTCTCAGCCACGGCCTGCGCCAGCGCGCCCGCCCCCTCGGCTGAGAGCCGGCCGGTGTGGGCGATCAACTCCTCCTTACGGGTCAGGATCACTCCCTCGGCCTTGATCTCTCGAGGTCGGGTAGCCGGGGGCCATTACTGGCCCCCAGCCCCCTAAGAACGGGCAATGTATACTACCCCATCATCCCAGCGCCCTTCACAGTTCGTGATCATTACCCACCCATATCATCCGCTATGCGGTAAGCAGGTTGAGATTGTCCGCATCCATCGAGGTCCCGACCCGGATATCGTCGTCCAGTAAAAGTTCCCCCCAAAAGTTGTACGACTTGAGGCTGTGTTTATTGTGACCTCATCCTCACAATTTCCTGTGCCTTTGTGAATCTTCTCATCGTCTGCTCCTTTCGCCTTTTCTCTGGTTACGCTGGACAGCGTTTGTTGTCGTTGCGCCAGCTAACTTGAGGTAGTCCGTTCATAGCGCCCCAATGATACCACAAATGGCGCGATGTGTCTATCGGACGCCATTCGGAACTGGGCGCGTCGTGAGTTGACTTGACAAATCAGGCTGAAGCAAGTATGATTATGCTCAATCCGAGAACTCGAAGGAATGATGCAAATGATGTACCAGCAGTGCAACTTTGTCTACTCCTACTATTATTTTTGCCCCCGTGCGGGACGGTTGCTTCACGATGGGTGGAGGTTGGTGTAGGATAGACGAAACCCTGAGAACGGCGCAAAGACGTGGAGCAATCGGCTCCACGTTTTTTTGTACCTATGAGGATATGGATGCGCCAACGGCTCGATTGAGCGTTCGCCTGAGCGCTCACGCCGAAGGCTCGCCGAAATCTTGTTGGCGTTTTTGCCGACCGGAACCTGTTTCCGCGAAACCAAACCAAGTTTCGGTATCCATATTCCCAATTTATTGAAAAGGAGGAGAGCAAGAATGACCTGTCGCGGCATTCGTGGCGCCACCGGCGTGGACGCCAACGACGCAGACACTATCGTCATGGCGACACGCGAATTGCTGGAGCACATCGTCGCCGCCAATGGCCTGGCGGTGGGGGACGTGACTGGCGTGATTTTTACTGCCACATCCGATCTGGACGCGGCCTACCCGGCCCGCGCCGCCCGCGAGATGGGTTGGGTGAACACACCACTGCTCTGCATGCAGGAGATGGCGGTCGTGGGCAGTCTGCCGCGCTGCATCCGGGCACTGGTGCTCTGGAACACCGACCTGTCTCCCGGCCAAATTCGGCACGTTTATCTAGGCAGTGCCCGCACGCTGCGGCCTGACCTCGTGGAGGAGTAGAAATATGACCAGAGTAGCATTTCAAGGTGTCAGTGGGGCTTATTCGGAGGAGGCCATTCACCAGTTCTTTGGCCCAGAGGTAGAGAGTATCTCTTGCAGAACGCTGGCCGATATATTCCCGGCCGTGGAGAACGGCGAGGCCGACTACGGGATGTTACCGGTGGAGAACTCTGTCGCCGGCTCTGTAACCCGGTCTTACGAACTGTTGATGGAGCACGACCTGCGCATCTACGCCGAGGTGGTCCTGCGCGTGCGACATACGCTGCTTGCCCCTCCCGGCGCCAAACTCGACAGCCTGAAGCGCGTGCGGTCGCATCCGCAGGCACTGGCCCAATGCCAGCGCTACCTGGACCGCCACGGGCTGGAACCCGAGCCCACATTCGATACCGCCGGCAGTGCCCGCGATCTGGCGGCCAACCCGGAACCGGACATCGCCGTGATCGCCGGCGCGTTGGCCGCCGAACTATATGGCCTGGAGATATTTGACCAGAACATTGAAGATTTTCCTTTCAACTATACCCGTTTTTTCGTTCTCGCTACGCAAGGCCCGCCCCGCGCACAGCGAAACAAAACATCCCTCGTCTTTTCCACCCCGCACCAGCCAGGGGTACTCTACGAGTGCCTGGGGGAGTTTGCCAGGCGACGCATCAATCTCGCCAAGATCGAGTCGCGCCCGCGCCTCAACCGGCCCTGGCAGTATATCTTTTACCTGGACTTTGAGGGACACTGCCAGGACCCAGAGTGCGAAGCGGCCATCATGGGACTCCTGCGGCGCTCCTCGTTCGTCAAACTACTAGGCTCCTACCCGGCGGCGACAACGCCGGTTCCGGATAATCAAGTCGTCGTGTCAGGATGAGCCGCATGTCGGAGGATAATTACATGATCGTCGTGATGAAACAAAGTGCGACCAATGCTCAGATCGCCAACGTCACCGCCCGCATCGAGCAATTGGGCTGCCGGGCACACCTCTCGGAAGGCGAGGAGCGCACCATCATCGGTGTCATCGGCAATGGGCGCCCGCTGGATCGGGAGCCAATCGAACGGATGGCCGGTGTCGAGCGCACGGTGCCCATCCTGCGCCCCTTCAAACTGGCCAGTTGCGAGTTCCATCCGCGAGATACCATCGTCTCGGTGAACGGGATCGAGATCGGTGGCCGGCAGGTGGTCGTGATGGCTGGCCCGTGCGCCGTCGAGAGCCGTGACCAACTGTTGGAAACCGCGCGCGCCGTCAAGGAAGCAGGGGCCCAGGTGCTGCGTGGCGGGGCTTTCAAACCGCGCACTTCCCCCTACAGTTTCCAGGGCCTGGGCGAGAAAGGACTGCGGCTCCTGGCCGAAGCGCGTGAGGAGACAGGCCTTCCGGTCGTCACCGAGGTGATGGAACCCCAACTGGTGCCGCTGGTCACCACCTACGCCGACATCTTGCAAATCGGTGCGCGGAATATGCAGAACTATGCCCTCCTGCACGCCGTCGGCGAGGCGCAGCGACCGGTGCTGCTCAAGCGCGGCATGATGTCCACCATCGAGGAGCTGCTGATGGCGGCCGAGTACATCCTCTCCCACGGCAACGACCGCGTCATCCTGTGCGAGCGCGGCATCCGCACGTTCGAGCAGTACACCCGCAATACGCTCGACATCAGCGCCGTGCCACTGCTAAAACAACTCAGCCATCTGCCGGTCGTCGTGGACCCCAGCCACGGGACAGGCAAATGGGAACTGGTGGAGCCGATGTCGCGGGCGGCAGTGGCGGCTGGGGCCGATGGGCTGATCATCGAGGTACACCCTTACCCTGAAAAAGCCCTCTCAGACGGCGCCCAGTCCCTCAAACCGGCCCGTTTCGCCGCGCTGATGCGAGGTTTGCGGCCCGTGGCCGAAGCGGTCGGGAGGACGCTGTAGGACAAGTTGGCAACTTGGCCTACGAGACGAAAATGGAAACAAGGCAATTGACCGATATCCACATCACCATCGTCGGGCTGGGGCTGATGGGCGGCTCGCTGGCCGGGGCGCTGCGGGGCAAGTGCCGGGCCGTCGGCGGCGTGGCGCGGCGGGCAGAGACGGTCGAGACGGCACTGGCGCGCGGCCTGATTGACCAGGGCACAACCGATCTGGCGCGCGGCGTGCGCGAAGCAGACGTGGTCGTCCTGGCGACGCCGGTGCGCGTCATCCTGCGGCAACTGGCCGAGATCGGCCCGCTCCTGCCGGAGGGCTGCCTGCTGATGGACCTGGGCAGCACCAAAGCGCAGATCGTCGCAGAGATGGCGCGACTTCCCGACCACGTCCAGCCCCTGGGCGGGCACCCGATGTGCGGCAAGGAGGTATCGGGAATCGAAGCGGCAGACCCGGCGATTTACCGGGGCTGCACTTTTATTCTCACCCCACTGCCGCGCACGTCGGAGGATGCGCTGGCGCTGGGCCGCGCACTGGCCGAGGCCGCCGGCGCAAGCCCGCTGGTGCTCGAACCAGAACGCCAGGATTTTCTGGTCGCCACCGTCAGCCACCTGCCCTATCTGCTGGCCTGTGCCCTCGTCGCCACGGCGGACGCCACGACCTCGGCTGACCCGGCGGCGTGGGAGATCGTGGCCGGCGGGTTCCGCGACACGTCGCGCGTGGCCGGCAGCGACGTGACCATGATGGTGGACATCCTGCTGACCAACCGGAAAGAGGTGCTAAAGGCGCTGGACACCTACCAGACGCAACTGCGCCACCTGACCCGCCTGGTGGAGGCCGGTGACGAAAAAGAGATGCGGGCTGTACTGAGCACTATGCGGGCGAAACGGAAGGAGATGTTCCCGTGAGACGGTTGACCGTACATCCCGGCGCACCATTGCGTGGGCGCGTGCGCGTCCCGGGCGATAAATCCATCTCCCACCGGGCGCTGCTGCTTGGCGCTCTGGCCGACGGTGATAGCCACATCTGCGGCTTCCTCCCCTCCGGCGACTGCCTGGCAACGCTGGCCTGCCTCCGGGCGCTGGGCGTCGAGGTGGAGACACACGACCCCACCACACTGACCATCCACGGGCGCGGGCTGCGCGGATTGCGGGCGCCCGCTGCGCTGAACTGTGTCCGTTCTGGCACGACGATGCGGTTGCTGGCGGGCCTCCTGGCGGGTCAATCGTTCGTCAGCACGCTCACCGGCGACCAGCAATTGCTCCGCCGCCCGATGCGCCGCATCGTCGAGCCGCTCCGCCGGATGGACGCCGACATTGAGGACACCGGCGGCCACGCTCCTCTCATCATTCGCGGACGACGATTGCACGGCTGCGACCACACCCTGCCCGTCGCCAGCGCCCAGGTCAAGAGCGCACTCCTGCTGGCCGGGCTGTACGCCGGTGGCCCGACCACCATCCACCAACCCGGCCCCGCCCGCGACCACACCGAGAGAATGCTCGCCGCAATGGGAGCAAACGTCGAAATATCCGGTCTCACCGTCACACTCTCCCCCTCTCCCCGTCTCCCCCTCTCCTTGTCTCCCCTTTCCCTCACCGTTCCTGGCGACATCTCCTCAGCGGCCTTCCCGCTGGTCGCGGCGGCGCTGTTGCCTGGCTCGGAGGTCACCATCGAGAGCGTGGGCGTCAACCCCACCCGCACGGGGTTGCTGGACGTGTTGCGGGCGATGGGGGCCGAACTCGCGCTGGATAACGAGCGCGAGCAGGGAAACGAGCCG
>JADHWW010000114.1 GCA_016783285.1 Anaerolineae bacterium | reverse complement strand
CTTCCTCAATGCCCCGGCGGTGGATGATTTCCCCCAAGACCCATTTGCCTCAAATTCCAAATAGGAGTACAATCACAGAAGTCGGCTTAGTTCAACACGGATTATGTGGCGGCTACGCGCCACATGAATCCTTATCGTTAGCCGCCTGTCTTGCCATAGTAAAGGGGAAAAATGAGGATCAGCGCGTTCATACTCTTATATCATCGTCTGGCAAAAAACAAAAAAGTTGTGCGCGGTTTGCTGTTAGCGATTACCACGCTATTGCCTGTGTTCGCTGTGGTGGATCTGGTTCAGGGCTTTGCTGAAGAGCCTCTGCGTTTTCGCGATCCGTATAGTGGACAGACAGGGGAGGAATGGGAAGAAATCAGCACGATTCACAATGACCTGACTTTTGCGCTGGCTCTCGCGGCCGGTTTTTCTGTCAGCGATAGTATTACATTGCAAATCTGGGATCAATTGGTAGATTCAGAGCATCTTGGGCCGGGGGACGTAATCTCGTACACCAATTGCACGGGCGGAGCATTTTATCCCACACCCAACCCAGATGTCGTTTGCGGCTTGAAACCACACGCAAACGTTATCTGGCCGATGTGGAACAGTATGCAGGATGAAAACAGTTGCGTAACTTCAAGGTTTGGGCCATACTCTCCATTTTTCCACTTTCCACACAACAACGACCAGGAATTAGGGGCGCTCCACGATTGGGGCTGGGGCCTGACGAATACATTGACTGCCTACGAAGCCTATGCCTGGGGCCGCCCGGTTGAGTTCACCGTGCTGCAAGCCTCTTGTCTCTACACGCGCACCGCAGTGGTCACTACAGACATTCAGGCCGGATCGCTAGAGGCTTTTGCCACATATTTACACTCCCTGGCAGATTACTATTCGCATCAAGAGTGTATTGCCCACATGGACAGTCTGGAAATGCCGTGGGCCACACACACGCTCACCGGGCATCCGGCGTGCAATTACAACCCCATCAATCCACAACCTGGCGACGTTCACGGCAGCGAGTTTTACACCTACACCAGTTCCTTGCGCACAGATGCAGCGATTCAACATATTTACAGCGAACTGGTGGCCCGCAGTTTGCAACGGGAAGGCGAATACTTTCCGCTTGGCATGGATACGCCGTTAGCAGCCATCAGCGGTACGCCCACATTGAGCGAGACGCTGTACATATTCGTCCACGAATGGGACTTTGAACACCCGGCGGAACGGCGAATGCAAGCCGATCTCATCGCCAATGCAGCGCTGGTTCAGCGAGTGCCAGCCCATCGCATTTACCTGCCGTTGGCGAGCAGCCACGCCGCGTCGGCTTCAATCTCTACAGCCGGCCTGCAAAATCTTTCGCACGCTCACTGGATGTCGCCGCAGGAATGGGGCGAACCGATCACAGGCACAACGACTTATACCATCTACAAGCAAGATTTTGTTTATGGAACGGAACCGTTCACGACCACCGATGTGCGCCTCAATGATGGCACCCAAATATACTCGGACAAGGTGGGGTACGAGAATCGCGCATTGACCGTTTACAGAGCACACGACGGGCAATCGCTGCTCGACAATCAGCCGGTTGTATTTTTCGTGCATGGCGGGGCCTGGATTGACGGTTACCGGGATTGGTACGAATTTGTGGCTCGCTCTTTCACTGGCGAGAAAGGCTGGGTCACTGTGGTCATTGATTATCGCTTGACTTCTGATCAGGTCTTTATTACCGACCAGTATTGCCCTGATAGAGATACCTGTAACTTGCCGGAAAATGAACCTTACCGAACCAAATCTGCCTGGTATTCCGATAATATCAGAGATGTTGCCAGCGCCTTCCAGTGGACGATTGACCATATTGAAGAAAACGGTGGAAATGGGAATCAGATTGTAGTCTTTGGACATTCGGCGGGAGGACATCTGGCATCCCTCCTGGCCACGCACACGGATTACGAAACGAGCCTGAGACCTGCCATCAAGGGACTCGTCAGCATGAGCGGCGTTTACAAGTTGAACGATCTCACTCCAGCTATCTGGGCCAGCGCCATTACGCAAACTTTTCATGGTGGTTTTGACAACCCAACCGTCCTCGATCAGGCTTCTCCCTCTACTTACGTTACATCCAATACTGTATCGCTTCCACCTTCTTACTTGCTGTATGCGGAAACTGAATTGCCTGACCTGACGCAGCAGAGCATTGCCTTCAAGACAAATCTGGCGACATTTGGTTTTGATGTGGCGATCAGCCATCTGACAGGTTATGGTCACGCTACAGAAATGGCGGCAATTGCAGACATCAATGAAACTCCCACGACGTTGATTGTGGACTGGATTAAAAATGTTCTGCAAGAAAGAGTTTATCTTCCGTTGGTAGTAATAAGGAGGGAATAATAATGGCGATGACTTTTGAGCAGGTGGTAGAGACGGCTAAACAATTCCCGGCCGAGCAGCAAGAGATGCTCATTGATCTGATTCGTGGCTGGCGTACAGAAGCTCGGCGTCGTGAAATTGCCCACGATGCCCAGGAATCATTGGCGGCCTTTCGCGGTGGGCAACTCGATCCACAATCAGCACAGGCGGTGATCGCTGAACTTGGGCAATCGTTGGAAGATCAAGAATGAGACGGGAACTGGTTCTAACGCCAAAACTGGGCACACACAAGTTGAGCGGGACACTCGAAGGCTTGCGCGCGTGTAGCTGTGGCTACAACTGCCGGATTGTGTTTTCGATTGAACGGAATCCTGTTGGCGGCGCTCAAGTTATTGTGTTGCTTGACATCGGTACGCACGACGAGGTCTATTAGGCCCGTTCCAAGACTCTATCCCACCCCCGCGCGGCAGCTGAACCGCATACCGTTCAGCAGCACAACCACCCCCCCACGAAAACAAAATGGCCCCACCCGCCCAAGTCCTGCAACTGATCGAACGCTTTGAGCGTTACCTGGACGAGTACAAGCGGCCCGACTATAAAGAGGCCCGCGTGCGCGCCGAGTTCACCGCCACGAGTACTCGCGGTGGCATTGACCCCTTCCTGGAGAGCCTGGGTTGGGACGCGCGCAACGTGCAAGGGCGCGCCGAGCACGACAAGGACGTGATTCATCTTGTTTGCCTGAATCGCGCATTCGTATTATCATAGCGTAGTATCGTTGACGTTGAAGGAAAAGAGAGACGGCGGTTGCAAACCGCCTTGGAGCACATGGCTGAGTAGTTACTTCTGGAGTTGCTGTAAGCCGACGTGCTGGTTGACGATGTTCCTGGAGAGCAAGTAATATGACAACCTTACGTGACCTTTCTCTCATTCTCCTCGCCGTTGAAGCGTTCGCCCTGGCCCTGGTGCCTCTGGTGCTGCTGGGTGGGGCGGTTTACGGCCTGTGGTATCTCCAACGGCACGAAAACCTGCCCAGTTGGCTCAAGGTGGCTCAAGCGTACCTGGCCCTGGGCCGCGCCTACGTCGAACTGGCGATGCGGGCCATCATCAGGCCGATTCTGCTGGTCCATTCCCTCCTGGCGACGGTCCAGGGTTGGCTTGGTGCAATCGCGATGTTTGCAAAAGGGAGGCAATAGATGAATCTGCGAACGCGAGTCATGATCATCGGTGGCGTCGTGGGGGCACTGCTGGGCGTGAGTGCTGCTCACCTGTACCTGCGCTCGGTCCCTATCGAGGTGGACGGAGAGGGCCAGGAGCGGCTGCCCTCCATCCAGCCGGGCAAGGCCCTCACGGTTGGCCTGGGTTTGCTGACTGTGCTTAAGCACATCACCGGCCTGGGGCAGTCTCCGGAGAGGGGGCAGGGCCGCGGGCAGAAGAGATGAGGCAGGCGTCTATACAAGTCTTCTTGTCACGGTTCTGAACGTAGTTGGCCTCGTGCTCTACTTGTCTTCTACGAACAGTGCTGTGCTTCAAGTGACGAATGGTTGATGACCGGCGTCTTGTGGTCTCGTCTCCTCAGGCCCAGGATGGAGACGTTCTCTTTCCCTGACCGCGCCTTCGACGGCCTGGCCGCTTTCAATGTGATCCACCACACCACAGCGACTGGGATACGGTGGGTACTGGCCGAAATGCGCCGCGTTTTGAATCCTGGTGGCTGGTTCTACGCCACCGTCGTCGCCCGTGAGGAGAGCAACATCGTACGCTACTGGATTGGGTGTATCATACGCGCAACAGGCTTGAAGCCAAACATATACTGAGGAGGAAAGAGCAATGGCATTCAGATTCCCGTCCGACGAATGGATCAAAGAACTGAGCCGCCAACTCAACGACAGCGAGTCCTACGAGCGGTCGGCTAAAGACTGGGAAGGAGACTTCGTCTTCATCGTCGAGCCGGACGAGACCTACGACGGCACTGCTTATCTATTCCTTGGCCTCTACCACGGCAAGAGCCCCGACGCGGCGATGGTCGCCAGCAAGGACGAGCGGGAGGTGGCGTTCGTCCTCCGCGCTCCTTTCAGCAATTGGCGCAAGGTCATTGAAGGCAAACTGGACCCTATTCAGGGCATGATGACGAAAAAATTGAGGCTGGCGGGCAACATGATGAAGATCATGCGCTACCCGAAGGCGGCTAAAGAGATTGTCTCTTGCTGCGCTCTCGTGCCCACCGAGTGGAGTTAGCGCGGATGTGGTACTTCGTATCTCCAGAGATCGTCTTCGGTGAGGGGGCGCTGGACGCTCTCGACGAGTTAGAGGGTCAACGTGCCCTCGTCGTCACCGACGGTACGCTGGTCGAACTGGGCCTGGTGGACAGAGTGAAGGCTCATCTCGACAAGGCTGGCATTGAGGTGCACGTCTTCGACGCGGTGGAACCCGACCCCAGCGTGCAGACGGTGCGCCGGGGGGTGGAGGTGGCGCAGGAGGTTAGACCTGACTGGATCGTTGGCCTGGGCGGTGGCTCGCCGATGGATGCGGCCAAGGCAATCTGGGTGCTCTACGAGCGGCCCGACCTCCATCCGGCTGAGATCAACCCTTTCATTCGTTTGGGCCTGCGCCAGAAAGCCCGCCTGCTCACCATCCCCACCACCAGCGGCACTGGGGCCGAGGTCACGTGGGGCATCGTACTGACCGACACGGAGGAGCAGCGCAAGATGGGGTTGGGTAACCGCGAGAACGTCGCTGACATTGCCATCGTGGATCCAGAGATGGCGGCGGGAATGCCGCCCCAACTGACCGCCGACACGGGCCTGGATGCGCTGACCCACGCCGTCGAAGGCTACACCTGCGCCTGGCACACGGATATGACCGACGGCCTGTGCCTCAGCGCCGCCCGCCTCATCTTCGAGTATTTGCCCCGCGCCGTGGCCGGCGGTTCCAACATGAAGGCTCGCGAGCGGATGCACAACGCTGCCACCTGCGCCGGCCTGGGCTTCGGCAATGCCATGGCCTCCATTTCCCATGCGATGGGGCACACGCTAGGGGCGGTGTTCCACGTGCCCCACGGCCGCGCCGTGGCTGTTTTCCTGCCCTACACCATTGAGTTCGCCGCCCGTAAGGCACCGGAGCGGTTCGCGCAACTGGCCGCGCTCGTCGGTTGCTCTCAGGCGGGGGGCGAGGAGGCCGCGCGGGCGTTGGCCGGGTCCATCCGCGACCTGTGTGAGAAGATCGGCAACCCCACCGGCGTCGCCGAAGCCGGCGTCGAGCGCGTGGCCTACGAGGCGCAGTTGGACAAGTTGATAGACGATGCCTTCAACGACACGCAGATGATCACCGCCGCCCGTGCTCCCTCCTACGATGAACTGCGCCGACTTTTCCTCTGTGCCTACGAGGGCAAGCGAGTGGACTTTTAGAACGGTGCGGGACAAGTTAGCAACTTGTCCTACGTGCGAGGAGCGAACAATGAATGGCTACATGGGCAAAATTCTGCGCGTTAATCTCAGCACGGGGGAACTGCACGATGAACCGCTCGACGAGGAGTACGCCCGCGCTTTCGTCGGGGGCAGCGGGTTGGCCGCGCGCTACGTCTACGATATGGTGGATGGCGATACGGATCCGCTGGGGCCCGATAACCCCTTGATCTTTATGACCGGCCCGCTGGTCGGCACGGCCATGCCCTCGGCCGGCCGCTGCAGCGTGTGTGCCCTCTCGCCGCTCACTGGCATCTGGGGCGAGTCGAACACAGGCGGTTTCTTAGGCCCTGAACTGCGTTTCGCCGGCTACGACGGCATCATCATCACCGGCCGGGCCGAAAGACCGGTGTGGCTCTCCATCATTGAGGGCCGGGCAGAACTGCGCGACGGGACCGATCTGTGGGGCAGCGACTCGTATGAGGCGCAGGAACGGGTGCGCGAGGCGCTGGATGAGCCGAAGGCCCGTGTGGCCTGCATCGGTTTGGGGGGCGAGAACCTGGTCAAGATGGCCGCTGTTATGAACGACCATGGGCGCGCAGCCGGTCGGACCGGCATGGGCGCTGTGATGGGTTCCAAGAACCTCAAGGCCATCGGCCTGCGCGGCAAGGCCAGGGTGCCTCTGGCTGACCCAGACGGGTTCAAGAGTGTGGTCCGGGAGATCATCGCCAATCTGGACGAGGACATGGCGGCCCTGTCGCTGAAACTGGCCGGCACCGCCTGCTACGTGGACATGGCGCTGATGTACGGTGACATGCCCACTCGCTACTATCAGCAGGGGGAGTGGGAAGGGGCGGGCAATCTCTCCGGCGTGCTGATGGTGGAGCGGTATCAGAACAGGAACACTGCTTGCTACCGCTGCCCCATCGCGTGTGGCCGCGAGACCCGCGCACCCAACTATGGCCTGGACAAGGTGGATGGTCCTGAGTACGAGACACTGGGCGCGTTTGGCTCGCTGGCGATGGTGGATGATCTGGAGGCGGTAATCTACGCTGGTCACCTGTGCAATGTCTACGGCGTGGACACCATCAGCACCGGCTGCACCATCGCGTTGGCCTGCGAGATGTTCGAGCGCGGCATTCTCACCACGGCCGACGCGGACGGTCTGGAGATCCGCTATGGTGATATCCAGACAACTCACCGGTTGATCGAGATGATTGCCCGCCGTGAGGGTTTCGGCGACGCGCTGGCCGAGGGGAGCGCGGCCTTGGCCGAGCGATTCGGTGTGCCGGAACTGGCAGCGACCGTCAACCGGCTGGAGATACCAATGCACGATCCGCGTGCATTCGTTGGTCTGGCTGTGACCTATGCTCTCTCGCCGCGCGGCGCCTGCCATATGGAGGGCGATATGTACGGCGTGGACACTGGTCAAGGCCCGGCCGTCGAACTGGGCATCCTGCCCGGCGACCGTTTTGATATGACGGAAGAGAGGGGCCGTATCGCGGCGCGGCATCAGGCATGGCGCAATCTGTACAACGCGCTCACTCTGTGTCAATTCCAGAATCCCGGCGTCGAGTGGCTGCTGGCGGCGCTGAACGGCGCGACAGGCTGGGACCTGGAAGCCGAGGACCTGATGACGCTGGGCAAGCGCATCGTCACCTTCAAGCGGTTGCTTAACCTGCGTCGAGGCCTCACCCGCGCTGATGATCGGTTGCCCGACTTGCTACTGAAGCCACTGGATGACGGCGGGACCGAGGGAACAGTCCCTGATGTGGACACGCTCCTGGCCGGCGCCTACGCCGAGTACGGCTGGGACCTGGCGACAGGCCAGCCCGCGCGGGAGACGCTGGAGGAACTGGGTTTGGGCTTCACCGCCGATGTTTAGAACCCCGTCCAGTCGAGAACCAGACGGTTGCTCTATGCCGGCCAGTAATCGACGTGGACTGCAGAAGAACTCCCCCCGAAGAAACCTTAAAATTCTCTCCAGGTACTAGACAAAAAGAGAAAGTAGTGTATAATAAGGGGTATCTGTGGGGCGAAGTGGGGCGAAGTGGGGATTGCTCCGCTAGATGTCACCTTGTTGCTTTTGTCGTGGGGAATGTAACGCCATGTTCCTGGGGGAGTTCGTACACACCATTGACGAGAAAGGGCGGTTGGCTGTCCCCGCCAAGTTTCGGGCCGACCTGACCTATGGTCTCGTCGTCACCCGTGGGATTGATCGCTGCCTGGCGATCTACCCCATGGAAGAATGGGGGCGGTTGGCGAAGCAGGTGAGTGATTTGCCGATGACCGACCGGCGTGCTCGTGCCTTCCGCCGCCTGGTCTTCGCCAACGCCTCCGATGCTACCCCCGACAAGCAAGGTCGCGTGCTTATTCCTCCACGCTTGCGTGAATACGCCGGCCTCGATGGCGAGGTCGTCGTCACCGGGCTCAACACCTACATTGAGGTGTGGAACCCGGATTCCTGGGGCGAGGAGCGCGAGCGTGTTGAGGGGTACGACGCAAATGTTGAGAAATGGGCGGTTCTGGGTATCTAGCCAGTGCGGAGTCCCAGGCCGGCCATTGTGCTGGTGAACTCGGTACGCAGCGAAAGGAGGGGGTGAGGGAGGGTACCCACATCCCTGTTCTTTTCCAAGCGGTGCTTGATGGTCTGCAGGTCAGGCCAGGCGGCCGATATATAGATGCGACGGTGGGAGGCGGTGGACACGCTGGCGGGATACTGGCGGCCTCGTCCCCAGATGGGCATCTCCTGGGACTGGACCGGGATCCAACAGCAGTGGAAGCGGCTCGTGACCGGCTGGACTTCTGCGTTGGGCAGGTCGTGCTTGTGCACAGTTCCTTCACCCACCTGGCAGAGATCGCGCGCGCCTGCTATTTCGTTCCCGCAGACGGCGTCCTGTTTGATTTAGGACTCTCCTCACTCCAACTGGCTGACTCCACCCGTGGCTTCGCTTTTATGGCAGACGGGCCGCTCGATATGCGCTTCGATCCTACGACGGATGGCCCCACTGCGGCCGCGCTTGTTAACCATCTCACGCTCGAAGAGCTGACGGCGCTATTGTATCGGTATGGTGAGGAGAGGCAGGCAGGCCGCATCGCGGAGGCGATCGTTGCTGCCCGGCCGCTTCACACGACGAGGGAACTGGCCGCCGTCGTCGAAAGAGTGGTGGGGAGGTTTCGTCGTGGGCGCTCAGCCAGACGGCGCAGACGCATCCATCCTGCGACGCGCACGTTCCAGGCGCTACGTATCGCCGTCAACGATGAATTGGCCGCGCTGGAGGCGGCGTTACCCCAGGCTGTGGAAGTCCTTGCGCCCGGCGGGCGACTGGTGGTGATTTGTTTTCACTCGCTGGAGGATCGGCTGGTTAAGCGTTTTATGCGCCAGGAGAGTCGTGATTGTATCTGTCCGCCAGAAGTGCCGGTTTGCATCTGCGGCCATCGAGCCACGTTACGCCTGGTCACACGCAAGCCTGTTCGTCCAGCGGCGGACGAGATCACTACCAATCCGCGAGCGCGCTCGGCGAGGCTGCGGGTTGCGGAGCGGAGAGGATAGGAAGCGGAAGCAGGAGGCAAAGGGGTATGTCCGATTTCATGCAGTGGGCGACACACGGCGTTAAGCGCGGTCGGTTTGAGATGGGCCCGCGCGTGGCTCTCTATTTGTTCGTGCTTGCCGTGGCACTGACGCTGGTAGCATCTCTCTATCTGACGTTGGTTAGCCGGACGGCGGCCCAAGGTCGCCACATCCAGCAGTTGCAGGCGGAGTTGTTCCGGTTCCAGAGGGGAAACGAGCAATTGGAGGTGGATGTTGCCAGGGAGGGTTCTATTTCCCGCCTGAGGGAGCGGGTGGTTGAGTTGGGTCTTGCACCGGCTGAACGGGTGGAGTTTCTCCCCTTAGCCGATACTCGTTAGCCTATAATTCTTTGTTGCGTTGTTCATTGATGGGAGGAATTTCTGATGGCAGAAGGGCCACGGCGTCGCCTGCGGTTATTGTCCACGCTGATGATCGGTCTTGTGCTTATGATTGTGGCTCAGTTGGTGCAGGTACAGATCGTGGATCGCCGCTTCTACGAGGGGATTGAGCGGCGCATCGTGATGGCCGATTCTCCACGGGGCGTGATCCGCGACCGAAACGGTCACTTGATGGCAGGTAACGCGGTGATGTATTCTATTGAGGCGGCTCCGGTCTACGTGGTGGATGCGCAGGCGGCGGCGGTTGCTCTGGAATCGCTGTTGCAAGTGCCAGCCGCTCACATTGAGCAGTTGCTAGAAGGCGAGGACGCATGGGTTCAGATCGTCTCTTCGGTGTCGAAAGACGTGGGGGAGCAGGTGATAGACATGAGGATTCCGGGTATCACCGTCCGCCCGCTGTGGGTGCGAGAGTATCCTGAGGGCTCGCTGGCGTCGCACGTGATCGGTTTTTGCAATACCGAAGGGGCGGGTTTCTACGGCGTTGAGGGCTTCCACGATGTACGACTGCAGCCAGAACAGGGGGAGTGGGAGGGGCCGGTAGACCCAGCTAGCGATCCGCTTCCCTGGATTGTGGCTCCTGTCGTGTTGCCTCAACCGGGGACTGACTTGGTGCTGACGCTCGACCGCACTGTGCAGGCGCTGGTCGAGGAGGAACTGGCGCGCTCGGTGCAGGAGTACCAGGCCGAGAGGGGTACGATCATCGTAATGGACCCTCGCACCTTCGAGATTCTGGCGCTGGCCAGCCTGCCCAATTACGATCCAGGGCAGTACGGCGATTTCTATGGTCTTGGTCCGCTCCCTTTTGAGGATCCGGCTGTGAGTCAGCAGTATGAACCTGGCTCTGTGTTCAAGGTCCTGACGGTTGCCGCTGCACTTGATGCGGGGCTGGTGACGCCAGAAACAACCTACTACGATCAGGGCTGGATTGAAGTGGGGGGGCAGGTGATTCAGAATGCCTCGCGCCAGGCGTATGGTGAGCGGACGGTGGCCGACATCCTGATCAAATCACTCAATGTGGGCTCGGCGTGGTTGAGCACGCGGATGGGGCCTGACCTATTCTACCGTTACGTGCAGGCGTTCGGCATCGGACGACCGACGGGGGTTGAGCTGGCAGGCGAGATATCCGGTCGGTTGTGGCTCCCGGACGACTACGAGTACTGGCACGACTCTAATCTGGGGACGAACGCTTTTGGACAGGGGTTGGCGGTGACACCGCTCCAGATGATCGTCGCGGTGGCGACGGTGGCCAACGACGGTACCCGGCTGCGCCCCCGCATCGTGGCCCAGCGCATCGCCCCCGATGGCACTGTCTCCACTTTCCGGCCGGTGGTCGAAGCGCAGGCGATTGCTCCGCAGACAGCGCGCACGCTGACAGAGATGATGGTGCGAGTGGTAGAGGAAGGAGTGCCCCAGGCCAGGGTGGAGGGCTATCCCATCGCGGGCAAGACGGGTACGGCGCAGATTCCCATTCCCGGAGGATACGACAAAGAGGGGACGATCACCTCCTTTGTTGGATTTGGGCCAGTGCCCGACCCCCAACTCGTTATTCTGGTCAAATTGGATCGGCCCAAGACCTCGCCCTGGGCTTTCGAGACGGCAGCACCAGCGTTCCGGAGGCTGGCAGCCCGGCTGTTCGTTGTTTTGGGCTGTCCACCCTCTTCTCCCCTTTATTGGGGGGATGAAGGGGGGGCGGGTATGGTGATGGCGGAGGCGGTAAGATGAGTGTGGGGATGTTGACGCTGGCGGACGTGATTGAGGGATTGACAGGAAACCGGCCGGAGAGGCTGGATCAACCGGTTTCGAGGACGGTGCTCGACTCGCGGCGAGTCGAGCCTGGCGCGCTGTTCGTTGCACTCAAAGGCGAGCACGCGGATGGCCACGACTACGTCGTCGATGCCTTCTCACGGGGTGCAGTGGCGGCGATTGTCGAGCGGGATGTGATACCCTCCGGGCTGATATTGGACTTGACTGACCCGGTCTGGGTGCTGCCCAGTGCTTGGTCGCTGCCGCTGGTGCTAAAGACGGCCGGTAGCCTCCAGGCGATCCAGCAGGTGGCAGCCTTCTGGCGACGGCGACATGATGAACTGCGTGTCGTCGGCATCACAGGGAGTGTGGGGAAATCTACGACGAAGGAACTGGCGGCGGCTGTGCTGGCGCGTCGCTACGTCACGCTCAAGAGTGAGGCCAGTTACAACAACGAGATCGGGTTGCCGCTGACACTGATGCACTTGACGAGCGAGCACGAGTGCGCCGTGTTGGAGATGGGGATGTACGATGTAGGTGAGATCGCTGACCTGGCCCATATCGCGCAGCCGCATGTCGGCGTCGTGACCATCATCGGGCCGGTGCACCTGGAGCGCGCCAAATCGCTTGAGCGCATTGTTGAGGCCAAGACGGAACTGGTCAAGTCGTTGCCGCCGGCCCCCGAAGGCGTGGCGATTCTCAACTATGACGATGAGCGCGTGCGGGGGATGGCGCAGGCTACGAGAGCCCGCGTGTTCTACTACGGCCTCTCGCCCGAAGCGGACCTGTGGGCTGATCACATTGAAGGGTTGGGGCTGGGGGGAATTCGCTTCCAACTCCACCACGGCGACGAGACGCTGCACGTGAAGATCCCGCTACTGGGGCGACATTCCGTCCACACCGCGCTGCGGGCGGCAGCGGTGGGGCTGAGCGAGGGGCTGAACTGGCAGGAGGTCATCGAGGGTTTGCGGGAGCCGTCGGCACAATTGCGACTGGTGGCGGTGCCGGGGCCGGAGGGATCTATCATCCTGGATGACACCTACAACGCCAGTCCGGCCTCGACCCTCGCTGCGCTCAATCTGCTGGATGAACTGGATGGGCGCAAGATTGCTGTCCTGGGCGACATGCTGGAACTGGGTGGCTACGAGCGGGAGGGACACGAGAAGGTGGGGATGCGGGCGTTGGAGGTGGCCGATGTGCTCATCACGGTTGGGGCGCGGGGGCGGATCATCGGTGAGACGGCGCTGCGCTGGGGGATGCCCGCCGACCGGGTGCGCATTGTCGAGGAGAATGCCCAGGCGATTGCTCTGCTGGAGCAGATGGTGACGGGCAACGACGTGATTCTGGTCAAGGGCTCGCGGGCGATGCAGATGGAAGAGATCGTCAACGCGCTGGGGAGGGCATGATGGATTTCGCGCTCATCCTGGCGAGTCTCTCGTTCATCCTGGCGGTGGTGTGGGGCCCGCTTCTCATTCGCATCCTGCGCCACTACCACATTGGCAAGCGCATCCGCATTGATGGCCCCAGTGGTCACAGGATGAAACTGGGGACGCCGACAATGGGTGGGTTGATGATCGTCGTGCCAGTGCTGCTCATCACGGTGGCGCTCAACATTTACAGCCTGCTGGGGCGGACGGTGATCGGGCGCTCAATCCTGGTGCCGCTAGGGGTGATGTTGGCTTACGCGCTCATCGGCGCGCTGGATGACATCGCCGGGGTGCGTGGGGTGCGGCGCGGTGAGGGGTATTCGGCGCGACGGAAGATTGTATGGGAGGTGCTGCTGACGTTGGGAGTCGCGGTGACCATGCAGGTGATGCGCATACAGTTCGCGGGACAGGTGGGTGTGCCGGGGGTGCGGCGGGCGGTTGACCTGGGCTGGGCGTGGGTGCCTATCGCGGCGTTCGTGATTACGTGCTCGGCCAACGCGGTCAATCTGACCGATGGGCTGGACGGGCTGGCGGGGATCATTGTCGCCAGCGCCTTTGCCGCCTACGGCATAATCGCGCTGCTGCAGGGGCAGTACCACCTGGTGCGTTTCTGTTTCACCGTGGTGGGGGCGTGTTTCGCCTTCCTGTGGTATAACGCCCACCCGGCGCAGATGTTCATGGGCGACACGGGCAGTCTGGCATTGGGGGCGACGCTGGGGACGGTGGCGCTGATGACCGGGCAGTGGCTGCTATTGCCAGTGGTGGCGCTGGTCCCGGTGGCCGAAACAGTTTCGGTGATTTTGCAGGTGCTCTATTTCAAGTACACCAGGCGCAGGTTTGGCCAGGGGCGGCGGTTGTTTAAAATGAGTCCATTGCATCATCACTTTGAGTTAAGAGGCTGGTCAGAGACGCAGGTGGTGCAGCGTTTCTGGCTGGTGGGGTTGCTGGCGGCGATGGCTGGTGTGGCATTGGCGCTGTGGTGAGGCGTGGTGTGTAATGCACAAAACGCGACTTTAGGGGGTGAACAATGAAGACAGGACTACTGTGGTTTGATGACGACCCGCGTAGGGAGTTGGAGGAAAAGGTGCTGCGGGCGGCGACGCACTACGAGCGCAAGTACGGGCGACTGCCCAATCTGTGCTTCGTTCATCCCGGCGCCTTCAACGGGAACGGGAGGAACTCGATTGAGAAGGCTGGTGGAGTGGAGATCCGCCCTGGCTGCTCTATCCTGCCGGATCATTTCTGGCTGGGGGTGGCCGAGGAACAAATGGCTCAATGAGCAACTGGCGGGGTGGTGTGGCTTTGTTGTTTAGAGCCATTGTGTCGTTGTGCATTGTCGAAGAAAGCGCAGGTAAAGGCGGGAGGAGAATCGCTTGAATCTCAGTGGAAGGAAGGTCGTGATCCTGGGTTTGGCGCGTCAAGGGACAGCGCTGGCGCGTTTCCTGGCGCAGGTTGGGGCCGAGGTGACGGTCTCTGATCGACAGGGCGAGGCGGCGCTGGCCGATTATCTGACGGAGTTGGCGGATCTGCCTATCCGCTATGTGTTGGGAGAGCACCCGCTCAGTTTACTGGATAAAGCTGACTTGCTGTGTCTCAGCGGAGGGGTGCCAGTGGACGTGCCCATCGTCGTGGAGGCGCAGCGGCGCGGTATCCCGTTGAGCAACGATGCACAACTCTTCCTGGAGCACTGCCTGGCCCCGGTCATCGGCATCACCGGCTCGGCCGGCAAGACGACGACGACGGCACTGGTGGGGGAGATGTGCCGCGTGGCGGGTATGCGCACCTGGGTAGGGGGCAATATCGGCAACCCGCTCATCGCTGACCTGGACGAGATTGGGCCTGACGATTGGGTGGTAATGGAACTCTCCAGCTTTCAGTTGGAGGTCATGACGGTGAGCCCGCATGTCGCAGCGGTGCTCAATATCACGCCCAATCACCTGGACCGGCACAAGACGATGGATGCGTATGTTGCCGCCAAGCGGAACATCGTGGCTCATCAGAAGTCAGAGGACTTCGCACTCTTGGGCTACGACGATGCCGACACCCGGGCTCTGGCACTGGAGACGGCGGCGCATCTGCTCTGGTTCAGCGGCGGGGCTGAGGTGGAAGATGGGGCATTCAAGACGAACGGGGAGTTGACGCTGCGGCTGGGTGGCGTGGATCGTGTGATCTGCCAGGCCTCGGAGGTGCAGTTGCGGGGTCGCCACAACTTGCTGAACGTGCTGGCGGCGTGTGCACTGGCCGGGGTGGCTGGCGCGCCGGTGGAGGCGATGCAGCGGGTCGTCGCTACCTTCACTGGCGTCGAACATCGGCTGGAGTTGGTGAGGGAATTGAATGGGGTGCAGTGGTACGACGATTCTATCGCCACAGCGCCGGAACGATCACTGGCGGCGTTGCGCTCGTTCGAGGAGCCTATCATGCTCCTTGCCGGTGGGCGCGACAAGAAGTTGCCATGGGATGAGTTTGCCGCAGAGACGGTGCGACGGGTGTACCATCTGGTGACATTCGGAGAAGCGGGACCGATGATCGCGCGAGTCGTGGAGGAGAGGCTAAGCGCCGATCCCCCTCTTTCCCTTCCATTGGAGGGGGTCACGCAGGTAGAGACGCTGGAGGAGGCGGTGGAAGTAGCCGCGCGGCTGGCCCGACCCGGCGAGGTGGTGCTGCTTTCGCCCGGAGGCACTAGCTTTGATGCGTTTCGCGATTTTGCCGAGCGGGGGGACAGGTTTAAGGAACTGGTGTGGGGTCTATGAATTGCGGACTGTGAGGGGGTGGGGAGCAAGGGGGAAGGGAGTAGGAAGCAGAGAGGAAGGAGAAGAAGGGGATGGCGGCAGGAGCGAGAGCACGGCAGAGGACGCGACCGGTGGAGCGGTCCGGGCGGTGGCACGGTAGTCTTGATTACGTGCTGGTACTGGTGGTAGTCGGGTTGGTCATCATTGGGCTGATGATGGTCTACAGCGCGACCTTCGACTGGTCGTACCAGGTGTACGGGAGCTCCTTTTACATCGCGTCACGACAGTTTCTCTGGGTTGGCCTGGGCCTGGTCGCACTGGTGGCGGTTGTCGCTGTACCCTACGATTGGTGGCGGCAGATGGCGGTGCCGATAATGGGTGGTGCGCTGGTATTGTTGGTCTTGGTTCTGTTTGTGGGAGACGAACGGTTCGGTGCGCGGAGGTCTTTCTTCAGTGGATCGGTTCAGCCTGGTGAGCTGGTCAAACTGGCGATGGTGATCTATGTAGCGGCCTGGCTGGCTTCCAAGGGCGAGCAGATCCGTGATGTGACTTATGGGTTGGTGCCGTTTGCTGTGCTGATTGGCGTGATGGCTGGCCTGATTGTGATGCAGCCGGACGTGAGCACAGCGATGTTGATCGTGCTGACCGCGTTGGCGGTGTTCTTTTTCGCCGGCGCCGACATCTTCCAGTTGGCTGTTGGTGGCACTGTCGGTGGCATCACATTTCTTGTGCTGATCAATCAACTGCCCCATGCCAGACAGCGAATTGAGGAGTATCTGCTTACCTGGCGCGACCCAAAACTCGTCAGCCATCACATTCAGCAGGTGCTAATCGCTTTGGGCAGCGGGGGGCCGTTCGGCGTAGGACTGGGGCAGGGGCGGCAGAAACTGGGTTACTTGCCAGCCCCACACACCGACAGTATTTTTGCTGTGCTGGGTGAGGAACTAGGCTTCGTGGGTTGTCTGGTGGTGATAGGTCTGTTTGTGCTCTTGGCCCATCGTGGCTTCAAAATCGCGCTGGAAGCCTCGGATGCCTTCGCTGCTCTCCTGGCGTGTGGCATCACCTGTTGGCTGGCTTTCCAGGCGCTGATCAACGTCGCGGTGATGACGGGGCTGCTCCCCTTTACCGGGATGGCGCTGCCGTTCATCAGTTCCGGTGGCTCTGCAATGGTAGCTTCGCTGGCTGGGATTGGGCTGTTGCTAAGTATTTCACGGGGTAAGCCGATTGGAAAGCGAGTTGAGAAGAAAAACCGCCAGCGTGCGGATATGGATCGCAGGTGGGGGAACCGGGGGACACGTCTATCCCGGTCTGGCCGTCGTACAGGCGCTGGCCGCTGAGGGGCCAGTAGAGATCCTCTACGTCGGCGGAGAGGGGGGCGTCGAGGAGCGATTGGTCACGCGAGCCGGGTTGCGCTTCGTGGGAGTGCCAGCAGGTGGGGTGCACGGGTTGGTCCCCCAGCAGGCGGCACGGAACCTGGCCAAGTTGATGCAAGGGTGGAGAGCCGCATATCGGCTGGGACGTCGGGAACGACCTGCGGCGCTGTTCGCGACTGGTGGGTACGCCAGCATGCCGGTAGCGTTGGCAGCCTGGGCGTTGCGGGCGCCTATCCTGGTCTATCTGCCCGATGTGGAACCGGGCCTGGCAGTGCGCTTCATCGCACGCTTGGCGGCGCGGACGGCGGTGACGGTGGAGGACTCGCGAGTCTATTTCCCGTCCCGCAAGGCGGTGGTGACCGGCTATCCGGTGCGGGCCGAGTTCCACGGGCTTGACCGGGCAGGGGGGCGAGCCTCGTTGGGATTGGCGCCCGACGACCCGGTGCTGTTAGTTCTGGGGGGAAGCCGGGGAGCGCGTAGTATCAATCGGGCGTTGAGCGGGGTGCTGGAGCATGTATTGGAACTGGCGCAGGTGGTGCACGTGAGCGGGGAACTGGATTGGCCGCGGGTGGCGGAGCGATACGAAGCACTGCCGGCGGTGCTGAAGCCGCGCTACCATGCCTTCTCTTATCTGCACGAAAAGATAGGGCCTGCGCTGGCGGCGGCGGATCTAGCGGTCTGCCGGGCAGGGGCTTCGACGCTGGGGGAGTTGCCCTTCTTTGGGTTGCCTGCGGTATTGGTGCCGTATCCGCATGCCTGGCGCTACCAGCGGGTTAATGCCGGATGGCTGGTCGGGCGGGGGGCGGCGGTGCATCTGGACGACGAGCGGCTGGCCGAGGAACTATTACCCACGCTCCGCCGTCTGCTCAGCGACCACGCGGCACTCGTAGAGATGGCGGAGCGGATGCGGGCGCTGGCTCGTCCTGATGCAGCGGTGCGTCTGGCAAGCGAGTTGTTGACGTTGGCCCAGCACGGCCTTGAAGGGGGCGGTAGATGATACCAATACATACAATCTTTGGCGGTCTGCTCATTTTATTCGCCACGATCGGTAGCCTGCGTGGTTGGGGGAAAGAGATCATCGTGGCCTCCAGCGTGCTTCTGGCGCTGTTCGTGGAGCATGTCCTGTTGACTCTTGTGCCGCCGACCAAGGCTCTGTTCGAGAACCTGAATCCGCCAAGTCAGTTCTATACCCGTGCTGTGTTATTCACCATCATCACTGTGTTTGGGTATGCCAGCCCGACTATCGCCACGAAACTGGGAGCCAAGATAGCCCGTGAGCGATTGCAGGATCTCCTGCTGGGGTTCTTCCTGGGCCTGATCAATGGCTTTCTCATTGTTGGCACGTTGCTTTCATTTCTCAACACGGCTTACTACGGCATTCCTCCAGAAATGCGGCCTGAGCGACAGGTGGTGGACGACGATGGGAACCCCGTCCTGGATGAGAATGAGCAGCCTGTGGTGGAGATTGTTTACCTCCCTGGAACCGAGGGAATAGGAGGGATTACGCCTCCCCAGGCCGGTTCCACGGCGGCCAATCTGATGGCGTTTATGCCGCCGAAGTTGATCGAGAGATCGAGCACGATGCTGTACGTTGCGGTGGCGGCGGCCTTTGTGTTCGTGATTGTCGTGTTTATCTGACCGTTGGGGCTTCGGTGCTCATTGGGGGATGTCTATGCAATTTCGCGGCAGACGCGTGCACTTCATTGGCATCGGCGGGGCGGGGCTTTCCGCCATCGCTCGCGTGTTGATGGAGCAAGGGGCGGAGGTCTCTGGATCTGATCTGGTGCTTTCGCCGGTTGCGCAGGCGCTGGCGCGAGACGGAGCCTGTGTCTTCGCCGGGCACCGGGCGGAGCACGTAGGCGGTGCTGAGCTGGTGGTCGTGTCTTCGGCGGTGCCCGCGTCCAACGTCGAAGTGCAGGCGGCGTGTGCTGCTGGCATTCCGGTGTCGAAACGCCCGGAGTTTCTTGGCCAGATGATGGACGGGCGACTGGGGGTGGCGGTAGCCGGCACGCACGGTAAAACGACGACGACGGCGATGATTACCTCTATCTTGCTGAAGGCCGGGCGTGCTCCGACTTTCGTCGTCGGCGGAGTGATTGCAGGGCTGGGGACGAACGCCGGCGCTGGAGAGGGGCCGCTTTTCGTCATTGAGGCGGACGAGTACGACCGTACCTTCCTGAGCCTGGCGCCCAGGGTGGCGGTGGTGACCAACGTCGAGCACGATCACCCGGACTGTTATCCGACTTTTGTCGATTTCCGGGCCGCGTTCGAGGAGTTCGTGGCGCTTGTGCCGCGTGATGGGATGTTAGTGGTCTGTTGGGATGACCCGGTGGCGCGAGAACTCGGCGAGCAACGACGGACTGCAGGGGCCCCGGTGGTGTTCTTTGGATTGGGCAAGGGTGCAGAGTGGCGAGCGGAGGAAGTACGGCCCAACTTCGCCGGGGGCGTGGACTTTCTGGTCACACACGCGGGACAGGTGCTGGGGCTGGCGCGGCTGCGGCTGTCCGGTGCCCATAACACTTCTAACGCAATGGCGGCCTTGGCGGTGGCGAATTATCTTGATGTTCCTTTTCGTGTAGCGAGAGCCGCGCTGACTGAGTTTCGCGGCGTGAGGCGGCGTTTCGAGGTCAAGGGTGAAACCAACGGCGTAGTCGTAGTGGACGACTATGCGCATCACCCGACGGAGATTCGGGCCACACTCCAGGCGGCGCGGGACCGTTTCCCTCACCAATCTCTGTGGGCGGTGTGGCAACCCCATACCTACAGCCGTACCAGGACGCTTTTGACGGACTTCGCGCGAGCGTTCGGCGTGGCCGATCACGTCATCGTGTTGCCCATCTACGCCGCCCGCGAGGTGGACACGCTGGGTGTCAGCAGCGCCGATGTGGTGGCGGCGATGCAACATCCCGACGTCCGTTGCGCGGGGTCTTTGGATGAGGCGGTGGTGTGGTTGGGCACCGAGCTCCAGACTGGCGATGTGGTGCTGACGCTAGGCGCAGGAGATGGGTACAAGGTGGGGGAGTGGTTGTTGGAAGTGTTGGGCGGCTTTCCATAGCCGCCGTGTCAAGAGGCAGGTACGGAAACCTGCCCTACAACAGCCGGTTATTTTCGGAGTAGGGAGCAGGAGGCAGGAACAGATGAGGATGGAATGTACGGGGGAAAACGAGAGAGGTGGGCGGCTAGGGGGACGGCTGAAGGGTGTGAGGAAGCGGAGGCGGTCCCGGCGTGGCTTCGAGTGCGAGGTTATGGCACTGAAGTTGCGTCTGGTGCGAGCCAAGGAGAAAGATGGTCGTTAGTTCCGACCTGGATGCTCTAGCGGTGGCGCTGGGGCAGCGCGCCCGGCGCGATGAGCCTCTGGCGCACTACACTGCCATGCGTGTCGGCGGCCCGGCCGATTTGCTGATCGTCTGTGAGGGTGTGGATGAGGTCGTCAGAGCGGTGGAACTAGCGTGGCTGCACGGCGTGTCCTGGTGGCTGCTGGGTGGCGGCCGCAACGTGCTGGTCGCAGACAGCGGGGTGCGTGGGCTGGTGATTGTCGATCGGGCAGCGTGTGTCCAGTTTGATGGCGAAGTGGCGCGGGCGGAGGCGGGCGCGCTGCTGGCTGTGCTGGCCGGTGGGGCGGTCGAGCGCGGCCTGGCGGGGTTGGAATGGGCGGTGGGGTTGCCGGGGACGGTGGGCGGGGCGGTGATCGGCAACGCGGGTGCTTTCGAGGGCGATATCGCGAGCGTGCTGCGCAGCGCGACGGTGCTGGAACCGGGCGGCGGGGTCGTGGAGGTGCCAGCGGAGTGGTTTGAGTTCGAGTACCGGTCAAGCCGGATCAAGCGAGAGATGATGAGTAGCCAGCGGTTCGTGGTGCTGGCGGCGACCTTCGGTCTGCAACAGAGCAACCCGAAGGCGCTTGTGGCGAGAGCGGACGAAATCCTGGAGTGGCGCAGGACGCGCCATCCGGCTGGGGCGACGATGGGTTCGACCTTCAAAAATCCGCCGGGCAGCCACGCTGGGTATCTTATTGAGCAGGCTGGGCTGCGTGGATATCGCGTTGGTGGTGCGCAGATATCGGAACTTCACGGCAATTTCTTTATGAACACCGGCGGTGCGGCTGCAGCGGATGTATCGGCGCTTATCGAGCACGCGCGGGCGGAGGTGAAGCGGCAATTCGGGGTCGAACTTGAATTGGAGATTGAGTTGTTGGGAGATTGGGACAGTGAACAACAAGACAAGGAAATGGGAGGAGCGAGGAGGACGATGGCACGAAAGATCCACGTAGGGGTGATCTTCGGCGGGCGGTCCGGGGAGCATGAAATCTCACTCCTCTCTGCCAGGTCGGTGATGGACGCGATGGATAAGGAGAAGTATGATATCGTGCCTATCGGCATCACCAAGGAAGGCCGCTGGATTGCCTTGGGTGACCCGCTGAAGGCGCTGGAGGCAGGCGATGTAGGCGTGAGCCAGCCTGCCGCGCTGCTGGGCGATCCCTCCTGGCGTGGCTTGATGCGGCTCGATGACACGGAGCGGGCGATCGAAGCGACGCAGCTGGCGGAGCTGGACGTCATATTTCCTGTCCTGCACGGGCCGTATGGCGAGGATGGCACGGTGCAGGGGTTGCTGGAACTGGCGGTTATCCCCTACGTGGGGGCCGGGGTGACCGGTTCCGCCCTGGGGATGGACAAGGCGGTTTTCAAGGACGTGATGCGGGCTCATGGCCTGCCTGGTGTGGAATACATAATGCTCAAGCGCAAAGAGTGGGACGCGAATCCTGAGAAGGTGATGGCCCGGATCGAGGCAGCGCTGGGCTACCCGGTCTTCATCAAGCCGGCCAACATGGGCTCCAGCGTTGGCATCAGCAAATGTCACGAGCGGGCCGGATTGGCAGCCGGGTTGGCTCAGGCGGCCCGGTATGACCGCAAGTTGCTGGCAGAGGCGGCTGTGCCAGCAGCACGGGAGATTGAGGTCAGCGTGTTGGGCAACGATGATCCTATAACCTCGGTGCCGGGCGAGATCATCCCTAGCCGAGAGTTCTACAGTTACGAGGCCAAATACATTGACGATGGCGACAGGGCGTCAAAACTGCTGATTCCTGCTCCCCTCCCGCCGGAGGTGGCTGAGCGAGTGCGAGATTTGGCGCTCAGAGCCTACGAGGCGATTGACTGTTGTGGGATGGCGCGGGTTGATATACTGCTCTCCGGCGAGACGGGGGAATTGTACGTGAATGAGCTAAATACCATTCCGGGTTTCACTGCTATCAGCATGTATCCCAAGTTGTGGGATGCCAGCGGCATCCCGTATCCGGAATTGATTGACCGGCTGATCGAACTCGCGTTCGAGCGGTATGAGGACAAAGAGCGTTCGGAGACTTCGTACAAATGACGGAATGACAAGATGACAAAATCCCAAGGGCGGCGGCGGAAAAAGAAACAGCGGTTTGAAAGGGCAGGCACGGTGGTTCTGGGCCAGGCGCGGGTGGCGCGGGTGCCAGCGTTGTCGCGTCCTTTGCTGCTCCGGCTGCGCGGCGTGCTGTTACTGTCGCTGGTGGTGACGATAACGGCTGGGGCATTGTGGCTGGCGCTCGATGATTGCTTCTACATCTATCATGCTGACGTGGTGGGTGCGGATCGGGTATCGCCCGACGAGGTCTTTCAGGCCAGCGGTCTGTTGGGGCTGCATATTCTGTGGGTGCGTCCCGCCGAGATTGAGACCTTCATTCTAGCCGCACTGCCGACTCTCGAGAGCGCGCGGGTTGTCTGTCGTCCACAACTGCCGGTGTCAAGCGCCGGGCTACCGGTGGAGTGCACTATCACCATCGCAGAGCGACAGCCGATGATGATGTGGGACGAGAACGGACAGTTGTGGTGGATTGACTCTGATGGTGTTATTTTCCCTGCCCAAGAGATGTTGTCAGAGGGTTGGCAGGTACGAGGGCCGCTGCCACGGGACAAGGATGGTCGGCTGGACGAGCGCGTGCGTGTCGCGTTGACCGAGTTGTGGACGGCTGGAGTGGATGTGTCGTCGTCGCTCCACTACGTACCGGACCTGGGACTGGTGTTTACCGATGAACGGGGTTGGTCTGTGATTGTGGGACAGGGGTCTGGGATGGCGGAGCGGCTGCAGGTGCTGGAGTGCCTGGTGGCTGACCTGGAAGCGCGAGGTTTGACGCCCCGATTCGTGGACGTGCGCTTCTTTGACGCGCCTTATTACTCGTTGACTAACGATTGATCACAAGGCTTATCGGAGCAGGAAGAGGCGAGCCGTGGAACGTACAATCGTGAGCATTGATGTGGGCAGCAGTAAAATATGCACCCTGGTGGGTGAAGTGGACGATGAGGGCAGCCTCTGTGTGATCGGCGTGGGCCTGGTGCCCTCCCGGGGTGTCCGCAAAGGGGTAGTGGTCAACGTGGTGGATGTCACCACGGCCATTGCAGCCTCGGTTGAGAAGGCCGAGCGTACGTCAGGATACAAGATTGAGCGGGCCTACGTAAGCCTCAGTGGTACACACGTCTCTTCCCTCAATAGTCGTGGGGTAGTGGGCATCTCCCGCCGCGAGCACGGCATCACGGTGGAAGACGTGAACCGGACGTTGGATGCTGCGCGTGCCATTGCTGTACCTCACAATAAGGAGGTCGTGCACGTAATTCCCCGTGGTTACGTTGTGGATGGGCAAAGTGGTGTGCGTGACCCGGTGGGGATGTACGGTTTTCGATTGGAGGTGGAGGCCCATATTGTCACTGGTTCCAGTACCTCGATCCAGAATCTGGTGAAGTGTGTGGAGGGGGCCGGCGTAGAGGTGGACGAACTGGTGTTGGCGAGTATAGCCGCTGGCGATGCTGTGCTGACAGACACCGAGCGCGAGATGGGGGTTGTGCTGGCCGACATCGGCGCAGGAATCACCGATATTGCGATTTTCATTGACGGCACAGTATGGCACACAGTCACACTGGGGGTGGGCGGCGAGTATATCACCGGGGATATTGCCGTTGGTCTACGGCTGTCGCCGGGCATCGCTGAGCGGGTGAAAGTGCAGTGTGGTCATGCCCGCGCGGCCCAGGTGCCGCCCGAGGGGCGCTTCTCCGTTTCTCCCTTCGATGGAGAGACGCCACAGGTAGTACCGCGTTGGAAACTGGCGGAGATCATCGAAGCGCGGGCGCAAGAGATTCTTTCGATGATACAGCAGGAGATTAAGCGCTCGGGATACGACGGACTACTGCCAGCCGGAGTTGTGCTGTGCGGCGGCACGGCGCAACTGTCTGGCCTCCAGGAATTGGGGCGGGATGTTCTTGGGCTGCCGGTGCGAGTGGGACTGCCTCGGGAGCTCCGTGGCCTCGTGGATACGATTTCCAACCCAGCCCACGCGGTGGGTGCGGGGCTGATGGAGTGGGGAGTGGCGGCAGGCACACGACCCCAGTTGCGTAATCCTGGCCCAGGCCTGGGGAGGCGTTTTCTCGACTGGCTCCGGGTCTTCTTGCCCGGCTGATCACGCACCATACATTGTGCATTACGTTTCACACATCATGAACAGGAGGAGCAAAATGTACGAATCATCCCAAATGGAGAGTTTCGCACAAATCCGGGTCGTCGGCGTGGGAGGGGGCGGCAGCAATGCCGTCAACCGCATGATTGCCGAAGGGTTAGGCGGTGTTGATTTCATCGCGGTCAACACCGATGCCCAGGCGCTTATGCTCTCCAACGCGCCGAAGCGAGTGCGCATCGGTGATAAACTGACGCGCGGGTTGGGTGTGGGCGGTGACCCGGAAATGGGCCACAAGGCGGCGGAGGAGTCGGCCGACGAGTTGTATGAAGTTCTGCAGGGCTCCGACATGGTGTTTATCACCGCTGGCATGGGTGGCGGTACTGGTACCGGATCCGCGCCGGTGATTGCCCACTTTGCTAAGGAGATGGACGCGCTGACTATCGGCGTCGTCACCCGTCCTTTCAACTGGGAGGGCGCGGTGCGGGCGGAGACGGCACGGGCAGGGATCGAGCAACTCAAGGAGGAGGTGGACACGCTGATCGTGATCCCCAACGACCGGCTATTGGAGATCACGGACAAGCGGGTCAGTCTGCAGGCTGCGTTCTCCTTAGCCGATGACGTATTGCACCAGGGCGTCCAGGGCATCTCAGAATTGATCACTGTGCCTGGTCTGATCAACCTGGACTTCGCCGACGTGCGGACGATCATGTCCGAGGGTGGCGCGGCGCTGATGGCCGTTGGACACGCCAGCGGTGAGAATCGGGCCGTCGAGGCAGCGCAGCAGGCTGTCTCCAGCCGGCTTCTGGACATAACGATTGATGGCGCTCGCGGCATTCTCTTCAATATAGCCGGTGGGCCGGATCTGAGTCTGTTTGAGGTCAATGAGGCGGCTTCGATCATCAAGCAGACCGCGCATCCCAATGTGAACCTCATCTTTGGGGCTGTCATTGACGAGAGCATGGGCGACGAGATTCGGATCATTGTCATCGCGACCGGCTTTGATGAGACAGAACCGCGTCCGCGCACAGCGCGTGCAGTGTTCAGTGATTCGGTGGAATTCCCACTGCCTGCTTTCGACAAGGACGACCTGGAGATCCCGGCCTTCCTGCGCCGCCGTGGTTAGTGCTCATCAGATTGCTTTGTAACTTGGTGACACCCATTTCCCGCCTGTAGTGGCGCGTATGTGGTGGGCATCGCGGTGCGCCCTTGCAGCGGCGCTGGCTGTCTGCCTGTGCGGGTTTTGCTCTGATCGTCCTCGGCGGAGACGAGCCGGTTTATGATCGTCCACCGCTTCGCAGCGAGGGTTATCCTGTCCTGGCGCACGCTCGGCTGGCGCTGCCGTCCCCGTTTGACAGACTCCCTGCCCTGTGGTATGATTGGAAACTATGTCTTAGCACTCTATCAGTGAGAGTGCTAAAGCGTGTGTGGATGAGAAAATGAGTCAATTGACGCCTCGCCAACAGACTATCTTGGGCCTGGTTGTGCGGGAGTACGTGAATAGTGCCTACCCGGTTAGTTCCCGCGTGCTGGTCGCGCGTTATGACCTTCCAGTGAGCACGGCCACAGTGCGCAACGAACTGGCACAGATAGAGGAGTTGGGCTATCTCACCCATCCTCACACCTCTGCTGGGCGCGTTCCCACGTACCAAGGTTACCGATACTTCGTTGAGCGACTGCTGGGAGAGGTGGAACTGCCCTTGCACGAGCGTCGCACTATCGCTCATCAGTTTCACCAAGCGCGTCAGGACGTTGAACAGTGGATGCCGCTGGCGGCTTCCGTCTTGGCCCGCACTGCCCGTGGGGCCGCTCTGGTGACCGCGCCTCAGGCTGCGGAAGCACGTTACAAGCACCTGCGACTTATCTCTACCCAGGGAAGGCTGGTGTTGCTCGTCCTTGTCCTGCGTGGAGGTACAGTCAAGCAACGGATGTTGACCCTGGCTGAACCTCTCGATCAGGAGGCCCTCAATGAAGCCAGCGACCGGATCAATCAGGTTTGTAACGGGCTCGCTGCCGCCGAGATCCAGGCCCGCCTGAATGACCTGTTCCTTTTCGAATCCGACATAGCCAGACTCGTGGAGGATATCATGCGCCTTACCGATGCACACGCCGCTGGGACTGTCTATCGTGATGGGCTGAGCGAGGTGTTACGGCAACCCGAGTTCGCTGAGGGAGATAAGTTTCAGGGGCTGGTGCGGGTTATGGAGGAGCACAGTTTCCTTGAGGCGGTGCTGGCCGACGTCCTTGGCCCAGAGGTAGATGGCGTGCGAGTGCTCATCGGTGGCGAGGGGCGTTGGGACGAACTCCGGGCCTGCAGCCTGGTACTGGCCCCCTACGGCGTCACCGGCTTCGCCACTGGGGCGCTGAGTGTCCTAGGTCCTACTCGTATGTTTTACGGCCGTGCTATCTCGGTCGTGCGTTTCGTCGCTGGGCTATTATCTGACATGGTGTATGATATGTGCGCGGAGTGAGCGGTAATCTAATGACGAACGACGAATGACAAATGACAAATGACGACAATCTGGCAGCAAGGAGGTTTCGGGGTGGCACAAGAGAAGCAAGCCGGGATTGAGATGGAGGAAGCGGCTGAAGTTGGGGGTGAGCCGGAAGGGGCAGAGGAAGAACTGGAGAAACTAAGTGAGGAGTTGGAGAAGGCCAAGGCTCAGGCCGCCGAGTACCTTGACGGCTGGCAGCGGGCGCAGGCGGAGTTCTCCAATTACAAGAAGCGGCAGGAGGCGGAGCGGGCACAGGTGGCGACGCTCACTAACGCGGCTTTGTTGCGCAACCTGCTCTCCATCGTAGACGACTTCGATCGGGCTATCGCAACCCTGCCTGTTGATTTGAGTCGACTGACCTGGTGTGAGGGTGTTTTTTTGATCAAGCACAAACTGGATGCTATTCTCGAATCCGAGGGCATCAAGTCCATTGAGACCGAGGGGCAGGCGTTTGACCCCCGCTACCATCAGGCTGTGACGCACGAGGAAGTTTTGGGTCACGAGGATGGTCAGATCATCGGTGAGGTGCAACGGGGGTACATGCTTGGCGAGCGGGTGCTGCGGCCTGCGTTGGTGCGGGTAGCCAAAGCCCCAACCCCTCAGCCTGAGGGAGATGGCGACACAATTGAGAATAAGGAGTAGTGTACAATGGGCAAGATTATCGGTATTGATCTAGGCACGACTAACTCGGTTTGTGCAGTGATGTTGGGTGGCGAGTCTACTGTCATCCCCAGCGCTGAAGGGGGTCGGTTGTTTCCCTCAGTTATGGCCATCAACCCCAAGACGGGGGAGCGCATGGCCGGGCAGGTTGCCAAGCGGCAGGCTGTCGTCAACCCCGAGAATACCATTTTCTCTATCAAACGCTTTATGGGCCGTAAGTTCAATGACCCAGAGGTGCGGCGGGCGCTGCAGTTAGTACCCTACAAGGTCACGGAGGCTCCTAATGGTGACATACGGGTCTGGATGGGGGACAAGGAGTACAGCCCGCCGGAAATCTCGGCTATGATCTTGCAGAAGATCAAGGCAGACGCTGAGGCTTATCTGGGGGAGGAGATTACCCAGGCGGTCATCACTGTCCCAGCCTACTTCAACGACAGCCAGCGTCAGGCGACCAAGGACGCTGGCCGGGTCGCTGGGCTGGAGGTGTTGCGCATCATCAACGAGCCGACGGCATCTTCGCTGGCCTATGGTCTCGACAAGAGAAAGGACGAGACCATTGTCGTCTTCGATTTGGGCGGTGGTACCTTCGATGTATCCGTCCTTGACGTTGGTGATGGTGTCTTCGAAGTGCGCTCGACCAGTGGCGACACCTTCCTGGGAGGCGATGACTGGGATCAGCGCGTTATTGACTGGGTGGCCGGCGAGTTCAGGAAGGAACGGGGCATTGACTTACGGGAGGACCGACAGGCTCTTCAGCGGCTGAAGGAGGCGTGTGAGAAAGCCAAGGTCGAACTGAGCACGGTAATGGAGACGGAGATCAACCTTCCCTTCATCACCGCCGATGCCTCCGGTCCAAAACACCTGCAGATGAAACTCACCCGGGCCAAGTTGGAGCAACTGACCGAGGACCTGATCGAGCGCACCACTGGACCTTGCAAGCAGGCGCTTGCTGATGCCAAACTGAAGCCCTCCGGCATTGACGAGGTCATCCTGGTGGGCGGTATGACCCGTATGCCGGCCATCCAGCAGAAGGTAATCGAGTACTTCGGCAAGGAGCCCCACAAGGGGGTCAACCCCGACGAGGTGGTCGGCCTGGGCGCGGCGATCCAGGCTGGCGTCCTTGGTGGAGAGGTCAAGGATGTCCTCCTGCTCGACGTGACCCCGCTGACACTGAGCATTGAGACCCTGGGCGGCGTGGCTACCTCGCTTATCGGACGTAACACCACCATCCCCACCCGCAAGGGCCAGATCTTCTCCACCGCCACCGATGGCCAGATGCAGGTGGAGATCCACGTGGTGCAAGGGGAGCGTCCCATGGCAGCCGACAACAAGAGTCTGGGGAGGTTCATCCTCGATGGCATCCCGCCTGCGCCCCGGGGCATTCCCCAGATCAATGTCACCTTCGACATCGACGCCAACGGCATCCTCAACGTTTCCGCCCAGGACAAGGCCACTGGCCGTGAACAGTCGATGCAGGTTGTCCCCTCCAGCGGCCTTTCTGACGAAGAGGTTGAGCATATGGTCCGGGAGGCTGAGCGGTACCGTGAACAGGACCAGCAGAAGAAGGAGGAGATCGAGGCGCGTAACATTGCCGACAATGCTGTCTACAGCGCCGAGAAGTTCCTGCGAGAGCAGGGAGACAAAGTGCCATCTGACCTGCGCTCTGATGCGGAAGCCAAGATCGAAGCGCTCAAGAGTGCTCTCCAGGGTAGTGACGTCAGCGCCATTCGCCGGCGTGCGGATGAGCTGAGCCAGGTGATACAGCAAGTGGGGGCGGCAATGTACCAAGAGGCTGGCCCAGGTGCGTCCCCACCGCCCGGTGACGAACCACCTGAGGGTGGTGAGGAAGACGTTATTGAGGGCGAGTTCAGCGAAACGTAGCGAGTAAACATAGGTGGTAGACGGGTGGATGACCGGATGAACTCTTTGCTGAATGGGTATGAGTAGCCAGCGGGACTATTACGAGGTGCTGGGGGTCGGCCGCTCGGCGACCCAGGAAGAGATCAAGAAATCCTATCGGCGGCTGGCGCGTCAGTATCACCCCGACGTCAGCGATGTGCCCGACACCGAGGCACGCTTCAAGGAGATCAACGAAGCCTATGAGGTGCTCTCCGACCCCGAGAAGCGGGTCGCTTACGACCGGTTTGGCCACACGAGGCCCGGCGGCGCGGGCTTCGGCTTTGACTTCGGCTTCCGTGACCCCTTCGAGATTTTTGAGGAGGTTTTCGGGCGGGGGTTTGGATTTCGCACCTCTACCCGCCGAGGGCCGCGGCGTGGTGCCGATCTGCGCTATGATCTGCGCCTGACTTTCGAGGAAGCAGCCTTTGGGTGTGAGAAAGAGATCGAGGTCATGCGCTATGACACGTGCCCGGAGTGCGGAGGCAGCGGAGCCGAGCCAGGGACGTCGCCGGTCCGCTGTTCGGAGTGCAAGGGTACCGGACAGGTGCGGAGGGTGCAGCGCTCCATCCTTGGCTCCTTCGTCAGTGTCACCACCTGTCCTGTCTGTCAGGGCGAGGGGAAGACGATCTCACTTCCTTGTTCCCGGTGTGGCGGCAAGGGGCGGGTCTACGTCTCTCGCAGGCTTACCGTCACCGTCCCCCCCGGCGTGGATGGCGGTACCCAAATCCGGCTGGCGGGCGAAGGAGAGATGGGGGAGCGGAACGGCTCCTTCGGCAATCTCTATGTCGTCCTGAGTGTGGAACCTCATCCCATCTTCCAGCGGCGTGATGACGACATCATCGTTGAGTTGCAGGTCAACCTGGCTCAGGCGGCGTTGGGGGCAGAGGTGAAAGTGCCCACTTTGGAAGGTGAGGATGAAATCTCTATCTCTCCCGGGACCCAGAGCGGCACCGTGCTGCGGTTGCGCAACAAAGGGATACCCCACTTGCGACAAAACGGCCGGGGCGACGAACTGGTGCTGGTGCAGGTTGTCGTTCCGACCAAACTTTCCCGCCAGCAGAAGCGTCTCTTCCAGGAACTGAGCGAAACGTTGGAGCCGGAGAGTGTCTTGCAAGGGAAGCACAGTTTTGTTGACGGAGTACGGGAGTTTTTCGGCCTGTGACACCAGCATCCATTTCCAGCATGGAGTGGCTTGAGGTCAGCGTAACGGTGGGGAACGAGGCCGCGGAGGCGGTAGCCGAGGTTCTCTCGCGTTACGCCCATCGTGGGGTGGTCATTGAAGCCGGCCCCGAGGGGTGGAACGCGGGCCCGGTGATTGTCAGGGCTTACTTACCAGCCGATGACCAACTGCGGGCCAACAAGCGCCGCATCGAGGAATCGCTCTGGCATCTGGATCAAATCTACCCTGTTTCCACGCCAGTCTTCCGTCCTGTCGCTGAGGCGGACTGGGCGGAGGTGTGGAAGGAGCGGTTGAGCGTTCTGCACGTGGGCCAGCATGTTGTCATCCGACCCTCGTGGCGGGATTACGCGCCTGCACCTGAAGACGTTGTTATCCGGTTGGATCCTGGAATGGCTTTTGGCACAGGGCTACACCCCACGACGCAGATGTGTTTGGTGGCGCTGGAGGAACTGGTATATTCGGGGGTGAATGTGCTTGACCTGGGCACTGGTTCCGGTATCCTGGCGATTGAGGCGGCCAAGTTGGGCGCTGGACGCGTGCTGGCGGTGGACAACGACCCTGTCGCGGCTAAAGCGGCACGGGACAACGTGGTCGCCAACGGGGTGCAGGAGACCATAAGGGTAGTGCATGGGTCGCTGTCTGAGGTGTCGGGGAGTTACGACTTGGTGGTCGTCAACATCCTGGCGAGGGTTATTCTGGAGATGGTACAGGATGGCCTCGCAATGCGGGTACGACCTGGTGGGGCGCTGGTTGCTGCCGGCATTCTTGCCGATCAGGAACCAGGGGTGGTTGCGGCGCTGAAGCAGGAAGGGCTTATTCTGGTAGAACGGCAGCAGAGAGACGACTGGGTATGCCTGGTGACAAAGCAGGGCTACTGCCTTGATTGAAATGTACGTTTATGGCGGTAAATGATGCGGCCGCGATTCAGGTCGTAGGGAGAGAGTTCGAGCCGCACGCGGTCGCCCAGCAGGATACGGATGTAGTACTTACGCATCTTGCCGGAAAGGTAAGCAAGTACCACGTGGCCGTTGTCAAGCCGTACGCGGAACTGAGTGCCTGGCAATGCCTCAATGACAGTGCCCTCTATCTCTACTTTGTCCTCTTTCTTCTTGCCCATCCAGTTTGCCTCTTCGCACTTGGCTGCGATGATTGAGAATCACTCAGCACGCTAATTGACGGCCTCCGCCTTGGAAGCGACATCAGGAGCGAAGGTTTCGTTGGGCGCCTTCTCTTCCTCATCCAGAGCAACAGGAACTTCTATCCGGGATGCTGTTTTCTCTGCTGCGTCCGGCGTGGATTCTTCAGCGTATGCCTCCATTGCATCTGCCTCGGTCGTTGGGGCTTTTTCCTCAGCCGCTTCGCCGGTCTCTGCCTGTGCTTCTGAGATCGCTGTTTCTTCCTCGGTCGCCTCGCTTGCCACCACCTCGGTCGTTGGGGCTTCTTCCTCAGCCGCTTCGCCGGCCTCTGCCTGT
>JADHWW010000079.1 GCA_016783285.1 Anaerolineae bacterium | reverse complement strand
CACGTTAGCGGTGACGACCACCGTGGATCAGGCTAATGGAGGCTTTCTGATCTACACCGATACGCGGGGCCTGCCCACCATCATCGAAGTCCCGCCCAACGCAGTGAGCGAGACCATTACGCTGGTCTACACGCCGGCCTCCTCGACCACCCACCCGATCTCTCCCAACCTGGGCTTCGCCGGTCGTTTCTTCGCGCTGGACGTCCAGCGAGATGGCATCCTCCAGCCGCACTTCCCCTTCAGCAGACCGGTCACCGTCACCCTGCACTACACCGATACCGACGTCACCGGGTTGGACGAAAACAGCCTGACGCTGGACTACTGGGATGAGGAGCAGGATCAATGGGTGGACGCGGCAACCACCTACACGCCGCCCTCGACCTACGATCGCCATCCCGACGAGAACTGGCTGGCCGTGCCCTTATGCCACCTCACCGACTTTGCCCTGACGGGGGTACGGCTGCATCACATCTACCTCCCGTTGGCGCTGAAGAACTACGCGCCGTAATCCGGCGGAGGTGCAAAGGAGACAGGGAAAAAGGGGGGGTGTCCGGGTGACGCCCCGGACCTGAGGTGCGACGCATTCGCAAAAGTGCGTCGCACTCCTCCCCTCTTGACGAGCAGCGCAAATGCCTGTATAGTAATTGCGGAGTCGAGCCTCGGCCCCTCTTTACCCTCCCACTGCGCCCTCCCGCCGATCACGGACTCGGCTCGAGCAAAAAACCGACGGCAGACCTCTGCCGTCGTATTGAAATAAAGAGCACATCCATGAAAGCCAAACGACATCCCCCCATCTTTCAAAGCGTCCCCGCCGATTAGTTCACCGACCGGGAAGAGATCATCAACCTGCTGGTCGAAAGGGCGATGAACACGCCGCGCGACATCACCCTCAGCACGGCGATAGTGGGCCAACGCCGCCTGGGCAAGACGACGGTGCTGGAACGGTCTACAACCGGCTGTTCTGGGAACAGGACGAGGTCGTGCCCATCTATTTCAGTTTTGAGGCCAAACCCACCACTTCGGACGAGTTCGCCTGGGCCTATTTCACCAACTTTCTGCGGCAATAGTACTCCATCCGTTTCTGTATGCCCCGGACGGAGATACCCTGCCCTTCGCAAGTGCCCTTTTGCACCAGGAAGAGGCAGGGGCAACTGGCGTCGGCGCGCTGGCGCAGGTATGCCTCCAGAGCAGACACGGCGTCTTCGCTGAGGTACACACGGCGCCCCTGGCCTCCCTTGCCCCGGCGCACCACCAGCCGCTGACGGGTCAGGTCGAGGTCGTCCAACTTCAAGTCAGACACCTCCTTCACTCGTAGCCCGGTACGCAGGATCAGGATCACGATGGCGCGGTCACGCAGAACCTTTGGCGGCGGGACCTGCGGCTCCTATCCCTGCTACGATGCCTTTGTGGCCCAACTGAAGGTCGTGCCCAGGTACACCATCTCCGGTCAGGTGCTGGACGGGGATGGTCAGCCCATATCCGACGTTCAGATTTCCGCCGGTGGTACGTACAGCGCCACCACCGATGCCAGCGGCGTCTACACCATCACCAAGCTCCTGTCTGGCACCTACACTCTCACCCCATCCCCCGGCACCTTCTGGTCGCCGGAGACCCGCACCGTCACCGTCCCGCCGGACGCCACCGGGCAGGACTTCACTGGGCGAAGCATCCTGAAGGAAAGCGCCATCACTCCTCAGCAGGCCCTGGACTACGGCGACCCGCTCACCTATACCGTTCGCCTGGTCCATCCCAACGACCGTGACGTGGTGCTGTACGACCTGGTGCCGACGCACACCACGTTCATCAGCGGCTCGTTGAGCGCGCCGGCGGGCGTGGCCTACTACACGGCCACCAACAGTATCAGCGGCACGCTGAGCCTGACCGCGACTCTCCCCACGACCGTGTCCTTCTCCGTGCAGGTGGAAATCACCGGCACGGCCGATTTCGCTCCGCTCATCCTCAACCGGGCCTGCGTCCATCCGGTGGACGGGGGATTGGCGGACTGTGAGTGGTCGAACGAAGTATGGAACTTTACCTACGTGTGGCCCATCTACCTGCCGCTTGTCCTGAGATAACCGAAGGGCTAGTAATGCGTAACTGTGGGGGATGGGGAAGCGGGAGCAGGGTTTTCCTCTACAAGATCCGAGTGTAGCGCGGGGGCGTGTACCGTTTTGGTAGACAGTCGAAAGGAAAGCAACCAGCCCGGCGAGCAAGTCGCCGGGCTGGTGGTTTTTTCCTGGAATTCGGCGCTGGCGCTGTCCTTACAGCGTCGTCAACACCTCCTCAATCCGCTCCAATGCCCAGTCCAATTCCTCCTGCGTGATGACCAGCGGCGGGGCCAGGCGGATGACATTCCCGTGGGTATCTTTGGCCAGCACACCTCGTTCCTTCAGCGCTTCGCAGAAACGGCGGGCGCCTCCGGCCCGTGGCTTGAGCACGATGCCGACGAAGAGCCCCTGGCCTCGAACGAGCGCCACGTGGCGGCTCTGAATATCGCGCAGGCGGGCCATCAGATAGCCCCCCAGTTTGGCCGAGCGCTCACAGAGGTGTTCGTCCACAATGACCTTGAGCGCCTCTCGCGCCACCGCACAGGCCAGTGGGTTGCCCCCGAAAGTCGAGCCGTGATCACCCGGCCCAAAGACGCCCAGTACCTCTCGCGATGACAGCACCGCCGAGACGGGGTACATGCCGCCTGAGAGCGCCTTGCCCAACGTCACCACGTCTGGGCGTACTCCCTCGTGTTCGCAGGCCAGGAGTTTGCCGGTGCGCCCTAGGCCGGTCTGGATCTCGTCGGCGACCATCAGCACGTCGTGGCGAGTGCAGATTTCACGCCCGCGCCGGATGTATCCCTCCGGCGGGACGACGACGCCGCCCTCGCCCTGTATTGGCTCGACGAGAAAGGCCACCGTGTGGGGTGTGATCGCCCGCTCCAGTGCGCCGGTGTCACCGTAGGGGATCAGTTTGAAGCCGGGCGTGAAGGGGCCAAAGCCGTCGCGGTATTGCTCGTCCGGCGAAAAAGTGATGATGGTTATCGTGCGCCCGTGAAAGTTGCCGGTGCAGGCGATGATCTCGGCCTGGTCATCCGGCACGCCCTTGACCACGTAGCCCCACTTGCGGGCCGCCTTGATGGCCGTCTCCACCGCCTCCGCGCCAGAGTTCATCGGCAGCATCATCTCGTAGCCGGTCAACTCGCACAACTCCTGCGCCAGCAACGGGAGTTGGTCGTTGCGAAAGGCCCGCGAAGTCAGCGCCAGCCTCGGGGCCTGCTCGACCATCGCCTGCACGATGCGCGGGTGACAGTGACCCTGGTTGAGCGCCGAGTAGGCCGAGAGGCAGTCCAGATACTTGCGCCCCTCCACATCCCAGACCCAGACCCTCTCCGCCCGCGTGATGACTACATCGAGGGGTTGATAATTGTGAGCGTTGTACCGATCCTCCAGAGCAACGTAATCCTGCGTGTTCAGCATGTTCATCCTGGCCTCCTTACAAGATTTGATGCACAAGTAATTGTGCGAGGATATGTTACCATTGATTGGGCAAATTGGGAAACTGGTCAATGTCATTAAGTTAAGACTTCGGAAGTCTGCCGTCGGAGATTTTAAAGGAAAAATCAGCCTGGAACTGCGTCAAAAGCCGCTGGGTAGAGCGCTTTTGAGACTTCCGAAGTCTGGCTCATCCTTAACTTGATGACATTGGGAAACTGGTAGTTTGGCTTCCGCCGACATCAGTGGTATAATCCTACCCGTGCAAACGAGGAGAGGACGATGATATTGATCGCTGGCGCCACGGGTTTCGTGGGGCGGGCTCTGGTGCGTCGGTTGGCAGCCGAACGTCGCGAGGTGCGCTGCTTATTGCGTCCATCTCGGCGCGAGCAGCAACTGGCCCCCGGCATCCCCTTCTCCACCGTCTCGGCCAGCATGAGCGATCTGCCCGCTTTGCGCACGGCAATGCAAGACGTGACGGCAGTCGTTCACCTGACGGCGGCGGAGGATCTCTACCACGGGAAAACGCTGTCGAGTCACGTTAAAGACACGGTCAACCTCATCGCGGCGATAAAGGAGACGGACGTGCGTCGCTTCATCTACTTGAGCCGCCTGGGGGCTGACCGCGCTTCCGCCTACTCCCTCTTCCGCACCAAGGGGGAGGCAGAGGCCGCAGTGCGCGAGAGTGGGTTGGATCACACCATCTTCCGGACAGCCGTCACTTATGGCTCGGAGGACGTTTTTACCAATATGCTGGTGATGCTGGCCAAGATGACCTCTTTCGTGCTGCCCATCCCTGACACGAGTCTGGCCCGTTTCCAGCCGTTGTGGATTGGAGATTTGGTAGCGTGTATCGCAGCCGTGCTGGACCGGAACGACCTGATCGGGCAAACTATCTTGCTCGGTGGGCCGGAGCACTTTACTCTCGATCAGATGATGGCGCAGGTGCTGGCAGCGGCGGGAATGCGCAGGCGACTGGTGCGCGTGCGTATGCCGTTGGTGCAAGGCGCGATTGGCCTATTCGATGCATTATTGCCGCGCAATCCCGTACCCTATTGGTGGGTCGACATCCTGTCCAAGGGCAGTGCAACAGAACTGGGGGCGGTTTCGCGTTGCTTTGGCTTCGAGCCCGGCCGTTTCGCTCAGCACCTCGACTACCTGCGCGGTAAGCGCCCGTGGCGGCGTGACCTGGTGCGACTTGTCTTCACGCCACCGGCTGGCGATTAAAAGTCGCCGCAACGTCTGCGAAACCCGCCTGCGCGGGTTAAGGTCAGTCGGCGGAGGCCGACTTTGCAGCCGTTGGCGCAGTTTCAACTGCCGCCGATGGAACAGCCGGCTAAGGCCGGCGTTGGACAAATCCTCCAAAATCATGTATCATTCTACCGTTCTGACCCCGACGGGCGGCGAATCTGGCGCAGGTAACTGGCCAATATGGAGGCTGGATGTTTGGAAAGCAACTAGGGATTGATCTGGGTACGGTCAACGTGTTGGTGCACGTGCAGGGGCGGGGGATCGTTTTGCAGGAGCCCTCGGTCGTCGCCATCTCGTTCAATGAAAACAGAATAATGGCCGTCGGTGAGGAAGCCAGGGCGATGCTTGGCCGCACCCCGGACGTGATCGAGGTGATGCGTCCGATGCGTGATGGCGTCATTGCGGATTATCGAGTGACTCAGCGGATGCTGGAGTACTTTATCCGCAAGGCTTGCGGGCGCTTTCGCCTGTTCAAACCACGGGTGATGATCAGCGTGCCCTACGGGGTGACGAGCGTGGAGCGGCGGGCGGTGCGTGAGGCCGCGCTGGAGGCAGGCGCCAGCCGGGTTCACCTGATACCGGAGCCGTTGGCTGGCGCGATGGGGGCGGGCTTGCCTGTCGGCACCCCGTCAGGCAACATGGTCGTGGACATGGGAGGGGGAGCGACCGAAGCAGCCGTCGTCGCGATGTACGGCATCGTAGTGGCAAATTCGGTCCGCGTGGGTGGCCTGCGAATGGATGAGGCTATCGCGGCCTACGTCCGGCGCAAGTACAACCTGATGATCGGTCAGCCGACGGCGGAGGAGATCAAAATCCGCGTCGGCGCTGCACTGCCGCTGGAGGAGGAGATGCACATCGAGGTGCAGGGCCGCGATCAGGTCGCCGGATTGCCCCACACCATCACCATCAGTTCTGAGGAGGTGACAGAGGCGCTCTCCGAACCTCTCTCGGCAGTGATCAACGTGGTCAAGGCAGTGCTGGAGAAAACACCGCCAGAGTTATCGTCGGACATCATTGAGCGCGGCATGGTGCTGGTCGGTGGCGGTGCGCTGTTACGCAAGATAGACGAATTTATCATGCGCGAGACGGGGGTGCCGACTTACGTGGCTGAAGCCCCTATCGCCAGCGTGGCACTGGGAGCGGGACAGGCATTGCAGCGGTACGAGATTGTCCGGCGCGGCGTGCCCGGACTGTAGCGCAGAAACAGTCAAAGAGACAAAAGGCGCAGGGGGCAACCCTCGCGCCTTTTCCTTTATTCTCTACTCCAGCCCTGGATCCACCACTCCAGGTGCGGCAGGCCGCTGTCGCGCGCCGCCTGAATCATCACGTCTACGTTAAAGGGCACGCGCCGCAACTCGACGTTCAGGCTGCCGTTCTCCCAACTCACGAGCCCGTATTCCGCCCACGGCGAGTTGCGGGTTTGGTCTGTATGCCGGGCGCGTTCGAAGGATAAACCCACGCTGCCTGGATTGACAAAAATCAGGCCCCTGTGACGCCGGAGCATCTGCGTGTGTGTGTGCCCACCGGCCATCACTGTGGCGTTAAAGTCGGACAGCATACGTTCGAGTTCCTCCTCGGGCGTTGTGGACAGGATGACGTCCGTGTTGGACCGCGGGGAACCGTGAAAGCAGAGGAGAGTCGCGTCATCGCCGAGATCTATCTCGACCGTTGGCTGGAACGTGCGCAAATAGTCCAAATCGGCGGGTGAGAGTTGGCGGGCGCTCCAGAGTTCAACCTCCACAATCCGACGATACTTTTCATCCCTCGCCTCGAGCGGCCGGGGATTCAGAATCCAGGCATCCATATTGCCCATGACGACGGGACAGTTCAAATCCCTCAGTCGCGCAATCACCTGACGTGGCCGGGGACCAAAAACAGCGACGTCGCCCAGGCAAACGATCTGATCGACGTGTTCGGCCTCGAGAGCATCCAGGACGGTCTCCAGGGCCACCATGTTGCCGTGGATGTCAGAGATGATGGCGATTCGCATGTGTTCCTACTTTTTACTCCATGATTCACTACTGGACAGTTTTATGGATGCGCCAACTTGTTGGCGTCTTGAGTTGACAAAGACACAGTTTGCGCTGGTGGTTTTGGCAGCGAGGCCACCGCAACGAGTTACGGCATCCGGAATCTGCGCGTTTGGCAAAAACCGTCCGGTAGTGAAACTCCGCGATCAAACCGGCAAGAAAGGCAAAGAGGTGATAACCCCTTTGAGGATCACAGCCATCTCCGCCGCCTCGACCAGGGAAAACGCTCCCTCGAACTCTTCTTTCAACTCCATAGTCTCAATTCTCAACCTCAACCTCAACCTCAACAGTTCATTCTCGAAATCCATCTCATCGCTGCCGTCTTCCAGGGCCAGATACGACTCTTTCCCGCCTTCCCGCCTTCTGATGATCCACCCTCGTTCACCCCTCTCAACGTAGAAGGCATTGTCGTCTTCCTGCTCAAAATCACTTTCCGTCAAAAAGAGCCTGGGCTTGTCCGCGTAGGGTCGGCCGTCGTGCACGCAGAAGGTAGCGCAGTTGCCACACTCGTTGCAAAAGTCGTCCACGTGGATGATCTGCCGCGCTTGCTCAATGCTGAAGGCTTCTTCCCCCGTCACCGCCAACCGGCCCTGCTGGCAGGAGATGACCGGCAGTCTCAGGCTCACGGGTGAGACGACGAAGGCGTAGTTGGCCCGGTTGGGGCACACCTCCACGCACTTGTCGCAGAGAGTGGAGCACTGCATACACCGGGCCGCCTCGCTGAGCGCCGCTTCCTCCGTTAGCGTCGCCTCGATCAGGTCGAAGCCCCCGCGCTGTTCGGGCGGGAGCACCTCTGCCTTGTGCTGAGCCATTTTTCTGGCCCGAACGCGCTTCACCTGCACGATCTCTTCTGCGGACGGATCGGGGAGTTGGACGGCCGGTCGCTCAAACGGCACGCCCAACTGCTGGCAAATCGCCTCGGCCGCCCGCCTGCCGTCGGCGCACGCCTCGACGATGGTGGCGGGGCCGCGCACCGCGTCCCCGCCCGCGTAGACCCGCTCACCTCCCGCCAGCCCGGTCTGGGGATCGGCGGCAATGCTCCCGTTCTCGCGCTGGGAGACGCAACTCCCGTCGAGGAAGGAGACGTCCGGGCGCTGGCCGATGGCGACGATGATCGCATCCGCCTCAATCTCGAACTCGCTGCCCTCGACGGCGACCGGCTTCCTCCGCCCGTCTGCGCCGGCCTCTCCCAACTCGTTGCGGATGCATTTCAAGGCGGCGACCCGACCATCTTGCAAGATGACCCTGGTGGGAGAGGCCAGTTCCTCCAGGACGATACCCTCCGCGAAGAGCCCCTCGATCTCTTCCTCGGTGGCCGGCATCTCGCGGCGGCTGCGCCGGTAGACGACCGTCATCGGGCCGCTGGTGAGCCGCCTGGCCGTCCTGGCTGCGTCCATGGCCGAGTTGCCCCCGCCGATCACCAACACCCTGCGGCCCAGGTTCACCCTCTCGCCCCGCGCCACCTGGGCGAGGAAATCGAGGGCCTGGAAGACACCTGCACCATCTTCCCCCGCGATGCCCAGGCGGGCGCCCTTCTGGAACCCAGGGGCGACGTAGACGGCGTCGAAACCCTCGGTCAGCAGTTCCTCTGGAGGGGATGTGATGGGATGAGAGAGTTCGATCTTTACCCCCAGGCTCGTGATCCGGTCAATGTCTTCCTGGACGATTCGCTCCGGCAGCCTGAAGGCTGGGGCCAGGGCCAACATCCCCCCGGCTCGGGCCTGGGCCTCGTAGATGGTCACCTGGACGCCGTTCAGAGCCAGGAAGCAGGCCGCGGCCAGCCCCGACGGGCCGCTGCCGATGATTGCCACGCGGTAGTCGGTCTGTAGGGGCGCGGTTACCGCGCCCCTACCCTTTTCGGCGGCGAACCGCTTGAGCGCCCGAATGGCGACCGGCTCGTCATAGTTGTTGCGTGTGCAGCGAGTCTGGCACAGGTGGGTGCAAATG
>JADHWW010000184.1 GCA_016783285.1 Anaerolineae bacterium | reverse complement strand
CACTGGTCATAGGACTCTGCGGCCTCCGTTAGGGTGTGACCGTTTGCGGATACAAACAGTCTAACCCAAACGGTGCCCAGAGTCCAATTGATTGCTGGGAATACTTGCCAGTTCATTCTATTTCAGGGAAATCGGTGTGACACTGATTTCCGTTACCCAAATCGAGTCGGAGGAAAAGTTCGCATCGGGTAAGCGTTCAGGGGGTGTCATTGCGAGGAACCCTTCGACAGGCTCAGGGTAAACTCCGTGACGAAGCCCCGCCACGAGCCCCGCCACGAGCCCCGCCACGAGCCCCGCCACGAGCCCCGCCACGAGCCCCGCCACGAGTACTCGCGGTGGTACTCGCGGTGGTACTCGCGGTGGTACTCGCGGTGGTACTCGCGGTGGTACTCGCGGTGGTACTCGCGGTGGCAATCTCCACCTTTGATAGTAACCGCATCTTGGAGATTGCTTCGCTTCGCTCGCAATGACAAATCCAGAGGCAATCTTGCCCATTCTGAACATCCACCTGAACGGTTACCGCATCAATAGCAAGGAGGTGAATGATGGGAAAACTCTTGAGAATGGCGTGGCGCAACGTGTGGCGCAATTGGAGACGGACGGTGATCGCTGCGACCGCTATCGCGCTGGGGCTGACTTTCATACTCATGTTTGACGGCATGCTGGGCGGGATGAACGAGGCCCTTTACGGTAACACGGTCAAGCTGCAGGGCGGCCACGTGCAGGTACACGCGCCAGGCTTCCGGGAAAAGGCGAACAGGCTGCCGCTGCTGCCTCTGGCCGACGCGGGCGCGGCGGTGGATGCAGCGCTGGCCCAACCAGAGGTGATCGCCGTATCGCAACGCATCAAGACCGGCGGCATGGTCAGCAGCCGCGAGGGGACGTTGTCGGTCGCCATCACCGGCATCGAGCCGGAAAAAGAAGCGCCGGTGAGCATGGTGGCGGAGAACGTCGTCCAGGGCCGCTGGCTACAAGGTGACGACGAAGACGCCCTCCTCATCGGCCAGGCGATGTCCGAGCGGCTCGAGGTGACCATAGGCGACCGCGTCACGCTGGTAGGGCGCGCCACGCACCAGCAGATGCGCCGCCGCACGATGACGATCGTCGGCATCTACGACTTGGGGATGGCAGAGATAGAGAAGCGCATGGTCTACGTCTCGCTGCTCGAAGCGCAGACGCTCTTTGACTTGCGTGATCAGGCTACCGAGGTTGCCATTTACCTCGAACAGGTTGGGCAGGAGCCGCCGGTGGTCGAGACACTGCAGGCTGCCTTATCCGGCTACGAGGTGGATGCCTGGGACACGCTGGATCCCTCAATGAAGGAGATGATGGAGTTAGAGGCTCAAATCATGAACATGTTTGGAATGGTCATCCTGTTGATCGCCGGCGTCGGCATCCTCAACCTGATGCTGATGGTGGTGTTCGAGCGCACGCGCGAGATCGGCCTGTTGGCGGCGATGGGGTTGAAGCGGCGGGAGACCGTGGCGCTGTTCCTGCTGGAGGGGGTGCTGATCGGGTTGTTGGGCGCACTGGCTGGCAGCGTGCTGGGTGGGGTGATAGTCGCCCACTATGGACGAGTCGGCATCGATTGGATGGCCCTTTATGGAGGAATGGACATGGGCGAGGTCAGCCCACTGATTGGACTGATGGGAGATCGGCTCTACCTCCGAATTGGGATAGATGTACTGGCGGGACGGGCGCTGACCGTCGGCGTCATCGCGGCGCTGGCCTCGCTCTACCCGGCCTGGCAAGCTTCCAGGCGGGAGCCGGCCGAGGCCCTACACTATGTGTAGGCTTACACTATGTGTAGGCTTGCACGATGTCTGATGCGGAAGACAAGATGCGTGATTCGTGGTTAATACTCAGCCCCGTCATTCCGAGCGACCGAAGGGAGTCGAGGAATCTCTTGTCGGAGTCACATTTGCCATTGCAAGTGGAGATTCCTCGATTCGCTACGCTCACTCGGAATGACGTACCAGGAGAGCCTGAGTAGTAACGATTCGTAAAACGTGAGGAGGAGGGACACTATGCTCAAACTGTGGAGGATTGCAGTTCGCGACCTGGGACGTAACAAGCGGCGCTCTGCGTTGACGCTGATCGCGGTGATGATGGGATTGGCGCTGGTCATCGCGCTTCACGCCTTTGAGATGGGCGCGATACAGGGTTCGATCGACGACAACATTCGGGTACAGACCGGTCACGTGCAGGTGCGCGCGGGATCCTACGACGAGGACAAAGTCAGCCTCAAGTGGGAGGATCTGTTGGAAGAGCCGCAGGGATTGGCCGCCCAGGCGCAGGCGCTGGCGGACGTGCGAGCAGCAGCGCCGGTGTTGTGGGCCAGCGGCATCCTGGGCACGATCGAAGATTCGGTCGGCGTGCGGGTGTACGGCATAGACCCGCTTGCCGAGACGGCGGCGCCCTTTCGGGAGGATTTGGCTGGCGAGTTCCTGGCCCCCGATGACCGGAGCGGTCTCCTCATCAGCCAGAGGTTGGCCAACAACCTGGGGTTGGCCGTGGGCGATGACGTCAGCCTGCTGATCAACACGTCAGGCGAGCAGCCTGACGAGGCGACCTTTACCATCCGTGGCTTGTACGACACTGGCCTCCCCGCCTTTGACGAGGCGACGATCTTTATGCCGCTGGCAAAAGCGCAGGCCTTCACGCGAGCGGGGGATCGGGCCAGTGCGGTCGTGGCTCTGCTGCACGATCGGGAAGATGCAGACGCGGTTGCTGAAACGCTGCGCGCGCCGGGGTTAGAATTGCTTACCTGGCGTGACCTTAATCAGTTGATGGTAGAAGGCGTACAGTCGGCGATGGGATTCTTGTACATGATCTACCTGATCGTGTTGGCCATCGTCGCCGTCGTCGTCGCTAATACGCTGTTGATGTCCGTCTTTGAGCGCACGCGCGAGATGGGTATCCTGGCTGCGCTGGGGATGAAGGGGCGGCAGATCATGGCGATGTTTGTGCTCGAGTCGGCCACGCTGGGCGCGATCGGCGTCGTCCTGGGCGTGCTGCTAGGATCGCTGGGGGTGTACTATTTGGCCACGGAAGGCCTTTACCTGGGCGACTTGTCCGCCAATGTGGCTTCTGCCGAGATCGCCTATGGCGAAACGATGTATGCGCGCTTCCAGTGGGCGGATACGGCCGTTTTATCCGCCGTTTGCTGGATTATCATGCTGCTGACCTCGCTCTACCCGGCCTGGTTCGCGACCCGGAAGGAGCCAATTGATGCGCTGCGAGCTCTGTAAGACAAGTTGCCAACTTGTCCAACATTGAGGAGGTGTGAAATGAAAGTCATCGAGTTGCAAGACGTAACCAGGAACTATAAAGTTGGTCAAGTCGAGACACCCGCCCTGCGCGGCGTCAACCTGACCATTGAGGAGGGCGAATTCACGGCCATCGTCGGGCCGTCGGGCTCGGGCAAGACGACGATGTTGCAGTTGATGGGCTGCCTGGACCGGCCGACCGGCGGGCGTGTGCACATCAACGGGCAGGACGTGACGCAGCTCAATCCCAACAAGCGCGCCGACCTGCGCAAGGAGACTATTGGCTTTGTGTTCCAGTTCTTCGCTCTCATCCCCGGGCTCACGGCCTACGAGAACGTCGAACTTCCCTTGCTGCTGTTTGGGGCAAAGAAGGCAGAGCGGCGAGAGCGCGTGAATGAGTTGTTGGAGGCGGTGGGTATCTCTGACCGCGCCCGTCACCGTCCCGACCAGATGAGCGGCGGCGAGCAGCAACGCGTCGCCATCGCCCGCGCCCTGGCTACCCATCCCGTGTTGGTGCTGGCCGACGAGCCGACCGCCAACCTGGACACCGAGAACGGTCGCCAGATCATGGAGATTATGGTGCGGCTGAACCAGGAGACAGGCACGACCTTTATCTTTGCCACCCACGACCCGCGCGTCATTACATTCGCCCGCCGGACGGTCGAACTGCGCGATGGACGGGTCACGGAAAACAGTCGACACGCTTGATCCGGGCTGCAGACGTGGCAGACCTCGGTGGTCTGGATGAGATCGAGAGAGGTGAAGACGATGGATAAGCGATGGGCAATGCTCATACTGGTGGCGATAGCGCTGGTGGGCTGCAAGCGCTCGCCGACACCGGCGCCCACACCCAGCGCCACGATGGCGACCCCAGGTATTCGCTCCTCCAGCGGTCAGGTCGTCGCGTCGGGCGAGGTCGTGCCGTCCCAGGAAACGCACCTGGGTTTCCCAGTGTCGGGACGGGTCGAGACGGTGGCGGTGAACAAGGGTGACCGGGTGGAGGCGGGTCACGTGTTGATCGTGCTAGAGACGGACCTGCTGGAGGCTGGCGTGGCGCAGGCGGAGGCGGCGCTGGCGGCAGCCCAGGCTCAACTGGCACTCCTGGAGGCGCGTCCCCGCCCGGAGGAGGTCGCTGTAGCCGAGGCACAGTTGGAGGCCGCCGAGGGTGCGCTGTCCCAGGCGGCGGCGCAGCGCGACCAGCCGGACCTGGGAGCGACGGAGGCGGAGATCGCCGCCGCCCAGGCGCAGGTTGCCGCCGCGATGGCGGATCAGTTGGTGGCCGAGGAGATCCACGAGTTGACGATGAAGTGTTATACGTTCACCATTCCAGGCGAGGGGAAACAGACCATCTGTCCGGGGCTGGGTGTATACGAAGAAGGGGCGCGTTATAGTATGGAGGCCGCCAACCAGGCACAGGTCGCAGCCCAGGCGCAGCTTGACGCGCTGCTGGGCGGTGCGAACGCCGAGGTGCGCGTGGTCGAGGCTGGCGTTCAGGCCGCTGCTGCTCAACGAGATGTCGCTCAAGCGCAACTGGAGACGGTGCAGGCAGGGGCTACCGCTGAGGAAATCACTGCCGCCGAGGCGGTGGTGTCTCAGGCAGAATCTGCACTGCAGGTCGCCCGCGCTGGGCTCGACCAGGCAACGTTGCGCGCTCCTTCCGCCGGTACCGTCACCGCGCTGGAGGTCGGTCCTGGTGAGGCGGTGATGCCGGGTCAAGTAGCGCTGACGCTGGTCGATCTGAGTCGCTTGCGCGTGGAGACCACCGACCTGAGCGAGCTGGACGTGGCCCGAGTTGCGGTAGGGCAGCGGGCGAGCATATATGTGGAACCGCTGGGCGTGACGGTTGAGGGACGGGTAGTGCGCATTGCGTCGCAGGCGGAGATGATCGGTGGCGATGTGGTGTACGCGGTTGTGGTTGAGTTGGACGAACAGCCACCGGGGTTGCGGTGGGGCATGAGTGTGGAAATGGAGATCACTACGGACTAGGTGAGCATCGTCCCGCTCGTTGAAACCGGGTTTTTTCTTGACAACCCGGTTTCTGGTCCCTTGCGAGGACAATGTCGATCAGGAAGGAGCAAGGTAATGGAGCACAGACGCTTGTTGGTCGTTCTGCTGTCGGTGGTGGTTCTAGTGTGCGCCGGCCGTGCATCTGCGATGGCGCCGGGGTCCACATCAGCCCGTACTACCGAAACGCGTGCAGAATCTGTATCCCGCGCCGGCGGCGATACGGTGGTGGCGTCGGGAGAGGTGGCGCCGGCCCAGGAAGCGCAATTGAGATTCACGGTGGTCGGGCGCGTGGAGACGGTGACGGTAGCAGAGGGTGACACCGTGGCAGCCGGCGGGGTACTGGCTATGCTGGAGACGGCTCTCCTGGAGGCGCAGGTGGCGCAGGCGCAGGCGACGGTGGCAGCAGCGCAGGCGCAGTTGCCGGTGGTGAAAGCCGGGCCTCGGCCAGGGGAGGTGGCCGGGGCCGAGGCGCAGTTGGCGGCGGCCGAGGCCGCGGTGGTCCAAGCCGTTGCTCAGCGGGATCAGGTGATCGCCGGAGCGACGGAAGCGGCGATCGCCACTGCTCGCGCCCAGATAGCAGCCGCCGAGGCCGAGGAGAAGGCGGCCCTCCTCGCCTACGAACAGATGCCGGAGCAGGATCTGAGGGACTGGGAGGAGGAAGAGATCATCCTGCGGCTGCGGGCGGCCACGCTGGGGCGGGAGGCGGCCGAGGCCCGGTTGGCCTTGGCTGAGGAGAACGCCTGGTTCCAGGTGAGGGCTGCAGAGGCGGCCATTCGAACAGCGGGGGCCCGGCGAGACGTCGCTCAGGCCCAACTGGCGCTGGTGCAGGCGGAAGTCACTGTCGAGGAGATCGCCGTCGCCGAAGGCGCGGTGGCCCAGGCCGAGGCCGCGTTGCAGGCCGCTCGCGCCGCGCTGGATCAGGCGACGTTGCGTGCTCCCTTCGCCGGCGCCGTCACTGCGCTGGAGGTCAGCCCTGGCAAGACGGTGATGCCCGGTCAGGTCGTGTTGACACTGGCCGACCGGGGCCGCTTGCAAGTGCAGACCACTGACCTGAGCGAGCGGGACGTGGTCCGGGTGTCAGTGGGACAGCAAGCGACCGTGTACGTGGAAGCGCTGGACGTGGAGATTGGGGGCCAAGTGGTAGACATCGCGCCGCAGGCGAACACGGTCGGTGGCGATGTGGTGTACGCAGTCACCATCGAGTTGGACGAACAACCGCCGGGGTTGCGCTGGGGAATGAGCGTGGAGGTGGAGATCGAAGTACGTTGATCGTACTGATGAGCCTGATATTGGGATGAGAGAGGCCCTGTCCAGATAGTCAGGGCTTCTTTCTATTTGAGGATATGGGGAAGACGTGGTAAGATTAGGGCACGATGGCCACACCCCTCCTGACCACCAAACTCTATATCGCGCCGCCGCGCCCTGATCCTTCGACTGGGCTCACCGCCACGAGCCCCGCCACGAGTACTCGCGGTGGTACTCGCGGTGGCAGGGCAAGCCTGGTGCAGCGCCTGCGCCTGATCGAACGGTTGAACGCAGGGCTGCATTGCAAGCTCACCCTCATCTCCGCCCCGGCCGGCTTTGGTAAGACGACGCTGCTGAGCGAATGGATACATACGGTAGGGGCGCATCGCGATGCGCCCCTACACGTCGCCTGGCTGTCGCTGGATGAGGGCGATAATGACCCCGCTCACTTCCTGGCCTATTTCATCGCGGCCATACAGACCATCCACCAGGACATCGGCCAGTCTGTCGTCGCGGCCTCGCAGTCCTCCCAACCACTTCCAATCCAGGCGCTCCTGACGACTCTGATCAACGAGATTGCCGCTATGCCGGAACGATTTACCCTCGTTCTCGACGATTATCACCTCATCACGGCACAACCGATCCACGACGGACTCACCTTTCTGCTCGACCACCTGCCGCCGCAAATGCACTTGATCCTCTCCAGCCGGGCCGACCCGCCTTGGCCGCTGGCTCGCCTCCGAGCGCGCCGCGAAATGACCGAACTGCGTACGAATGACTTGCGCTTCACGTCCCAAGAAGCCGCAGCATTCCTAAACGAGGTAATGAGGTTAGACCTCTCGCCGGAGGACGTGGCCGCGCTGGAGGATCGCACCGAAGGCTGGATTGCCGGCTTGCAGATGGACGATTATTTCACGCGCGGCACAGGCGGTCGCCTTGGGGGGCGCGTACTGGGGGATGGGCGATGCCTCAAGCGCGGAACAGGCGTTTGCCGAGTGTGCATCGAATGCGTTGAAAGGTGGCTATCATTATAGAGCGTCAGACGGCTTTACCATCACGCCGCAGGCGGACGACGAAACCTTGCTGGTTGGCCCTGTGGCCGACCAGGCCGCTTTGCACGGCCTGCTGGCCAAGATCCGTGATTTGGGCCTGCCCTTATTGTCAGTCAAACAAGTAAAGGCCGCTTCGCTTGCAGAAGAATAATCACTCACGCGACCAAGCAAAAGATTGGACACTTGACCAGGTAAAAGATCGTCCAGTTGTCCAATCCCGGAATTGTCCAGTGAGCCGATACGCCGGTAGACCGTGTGTGTTATACTATGGACAGGCTCTCGTGGCTTTTCCGCAAGGGAGAATGACGGTTTCTACACAAGGAGGAGAAAGTGTTTTGCCCCAAATGCAGATGTGAATTTGTAGGATGGACTGGTAAGTGTCCCAACTGTAAGACTCTCTTAGTTGAAGACCTACCGCCTATTCCCGAGACCGCAGATAAACCAATTTCCTATGAAGCGTTGGTTGACCTGGTAAGGGAAAATGGTGGTCAACTAAGAATTGACCTATCAACCACTGATGTTGGCATGGAGAAGAAATGGAGTTTCCCGTATTTTGGGTACGGATTTGGGTGGTCGAAGAGAATGCAAGGTGCCTTCGACGATATTCTGGTTGATTTGACAACCACTGAAATTGGCATGGAGAAAAAACAGAGGTTCCCATACCGTGGATATGGATTCGCATGGGCAAAAGCAATGCAGGGATACATTGGAGGAAATAAAGTCACCTTAACGGCAAAGAAAGTTGCCAGGGAGAAAAAATGGAGTTTCCCCTATTCTGGATATGGATATGCATGGACACAAGAGATGTCTGGTGAATGTGGCGGTCAACTAAAGGCTGATCTATTGACCACTGATGTTGGCAGACATAAAGGATGTGGTTTCCCCTATCTTGGATATAGATTTGCCTGGGCGAATAGCAGTATTCTTACATTGACATTAACCGAGTAAATTCCAGTTTCCTGAATTGGTCAGTTTCTTCGAGAACAGTATGCTCGGGGAAACCTCTTTCATATCGCAGATGCAGGTGCTCCGGTTCGTTGTGCCAGCCGAGGACACACAAGCCATCGAATTCGAGCCGTTCACTAACAAAGAGATGGGCATCAGCGGTATCGCGCCCGTCGGCTGGACCGAGTCTGGCCCCGGCGTC
>JADHWW010000183.1 GCA_016783285.1 Anaerolineae bacterium | reverse complement strand
AGACGCTTGGCTGGTCACCGAGACGCTGACAGCGCCGCTCAGCGGCACGGCGTTGGGAGAAGGTGGCTGGCCGGAATTGACGCGCAGGTTGCGGCAGGCGACGCTTCTGGGGTTGCTAACAGCGGCAGCACTGCCTCTGCTGGCTTGGCTGCCAGCCACTTTCCTGAGCGGTGGCGTGCTGCTGACCTACGCCGAAGCCGTTCGGCTGAGCGCTCACGACGAAGACCCGCAGCAGCCCTTCCGCTGGCGCCGTTTCCTGTGGGGCTGCTACCATTGGTTTGGCGCTTTCCTGCTGCTGGGCGTGGTGCAGGGAGTCGCGTCTGTCGTGGTGCTCATCCCAGCCACCGGTGCTGCGGTGGCAGCCGTCGCTGCCGTCGGCGGGTGGCTGACGTGGGTAGTCGTCCCCCTGCTGGCACTCGTCGTGGTGCTCTGGCTGGTCCTGTTTGAATATGCCCGCGTCATCGCCGTCGTGGGAGAGACGCGCAACGTAGCCCGCGCCTTTGTCGAAACAGCGCGCTTCGTCGTCCGTCGGCCCCTGGCGGTAGCCGGGTTGTATGGGCTGGCGCTGCTGCTGTTGGGACTGCTGCACGCGCTCTACCGCTGGGTACTGATGCCGCTCCTGCCGCTCGACTGGTGGCCGCTCGTGCTCCTGGTACAGCAGGTGTTCATCCTGGCCCGGCTGTGGGCGCGGCTGGTGCGTCTGGCGGGGGGAGTGGCGTTATATCAGAAGGAGTAACTGCTCAGCCAGTCATAAATAGAACACGGATCAACACGGATCGCACGGATGTGCGCAGATAAAGATAAAAAATCTGTGAGAACCCGTTTCATCCGTGTGTATCCGTGTGCAGCAATTCCCGTTTTAGCATCGTTGCCGCGTGATATGGCATCGTAGTGGCGACTTTAGTCGCTGGTTGCGCGGCCCAAACGACTAAAGTCGTTACTACGAACCCCATAACGGGAATTGCTGATCCGTGTGCTATTTGTGCCTGTTTTGGGAAGAGCCTGAGCAGTTACGTCAGGTCTTGAGTTACCTTCGCTCTTGACTTTGCATGCTAATCGTGATAAACTCACTCCGATTTGTTGTGAACGTTGCGGGACAGCGAGACCTCTCGGAGAAGGGTGGTAGCCCAACCGAGTTGGGCGCTCTTGACCCAAGACGGCCAATGCGACTGGCCTACTACCAATCAAAAAGACTCCTGGCTCGACTCTCCGAGAAATCTCAATGGCGCGAAAGGAGGTGACCAAGCAAGGGTAACATTCACACTCTCATAGATCAAAGGTCAGATTCAACTGAACTGCAGTTCGAAGAGGGAGGAAACTCAAAGGAGAGAGGAAATGAAAACAACCAAGTTACTGCCCCTGATGACAATCCTGGTAATAGTGGTGGCGATGATAGCCGCCTGTGCTCCGCCTGCCACTGAAGAAACACCGCCCACCGAGGCACCGACTGCGGCACCCACCGAGGCACCAACTGAGACGGCGCCGGAGTACGACCTGGGAGGCGCCGAGGTGAACATCGCCATCGAGAACGCCTACCCGCCCTTCAACTACATAGACGAGGCGACCAGTGAGCCAATGGGGTGGGACTACGACGCCTGCCGCGCCATCTGCGAGGTACTCAACTGCACCCCCGTCTTCGTCGAAGCGGCCTGGGATGGCATCTTCGAAGCCACCGCTGCCGGCGAGTACGACATGGTCGCGGACGGCGTCACCATCACGGCGGAGCGGGACGAGATCGTGGACTTCTCAATCCCCTACATGGTCATCCGCCAGGTGATCCTCGCCCGTGTGGGCGAGACGGAGATCGTGGACGAGGCCAGCCTGGTCGCCAGCGATGCCCCCGTCGGCACCCAGATCGGCACCACCAACGAGGCGGTGGCGATTGACCTGGTCGGCGAGGACCGGGTTCAGAGCTTCGACACCTTCGACATGCCCGTCCAGGCCCTCATCGCCGGGGACGTGGACGCAGTGATCATCGACGAGGAAGCGGCTAAGGGGTTCATAGAACAGAACCCGGACGATGTCATGATCGTGGGTGATCCGTTGACCGGCGAGGAGCAACTGGGCTTCGTCTTCCCGTCCGGCAGCGACCTGGTCGAGCCGATCAACTACGCCATCGGGGTGCTTGAGGCCGATGGCACGCTGGATGCTCTCTACCAGAAGTATTGGGGTGAGGAGTAAGTACGCACCCGGCAAGGGGGGCCGCGGATTTCTCCCGCGGCCCCCCTATATCACACTCAGGAGGTAGACCGTGCCAGAACCCGGAGCACAAACCGCTGTTGGGAGCGTGGCGCGCAAAGAGCCAGGTATGATCCCCTGGACGACGGGGCTGAAGCAACTTCCCTGGTGGGCGCTCTTCCTGCTTCTGCTGGGCGTTGCTCTCGTCTACGCCATTGTCACCATTCCCAACTATACCGACGCTTTCTTCTTCATCGTGCCCGGCCTCAAGATCACGATCCTGGTCAGTGTCACGGCGTTTGCCATCGCCCTGGTGACCGGCTTGGTTTTCGGACTGGGGCGTATCTCTTCCAACCCCATCGCCTACAACATCGCCGCCTTCTACGTGGAGGTGGTGCGCGGCATCCCGATGATCGTGATCATCATCTACGTCGCCTACGTCCTGGTCCCTATCTTCGTCTCTGCGGCCAACGGCCTTGGGACGTTGATCCTCCGTACAGACTGGCTCTCTTTTCTCCTCGGCTTGGGACAATCTCTGGCCGCGGTGGACATCCGTAACATCAACACGGAGGTCCGCGCCACCGCCGGCCTGGCCTTCGGCTTCGGAGCCTACGAAGCAGAGGTCTTTCGCGCCGGCATCCAGTCCATCGAGCATGGGCAGATGGAGGCCGCTCGCTCCTTGGGGATGAGTTACTTCCAGGCCATGCGCTACGTCATTCTGCCCCAGGCTATCCGCGTGATCCTTCCCCCCCTGGGCAACGACTTCATCGCTATGTTGAAGGACTCATCTCTGATCTCCGTGCTGGCGGTGCGGGACCTGACCCAGTTGGGGAAGTTGAATCGCTCGCGCACCTTCCGCACCTTCGAGACCTGGAACACGGTCACCTACCTCTACCTTTCGATGACCCTTCTGGGTTCGATGGGGGTCAAGTGGCTGGAAAGGAAGTTTAGAACCGGTGAACGATAACATCATCGAGATCCAACACGTCTACAAGAGTTTCAAGCACGTCCAGGCAGTTGTGGACGTGAGCCTGGATGTATGGCGAGGGGAGGTTCTTTTTATCTTCGGCCCCAGCGGCGGTGGAAAATCCACGCTCCTGCGCTGTATCAACCGGCTGGAGACAGTGAACCGGGGGGAGATCATCGTGGACGGCATCCGGGTCACCGACCCCCATGCAGACCTGGATGCGCTGCGCGCGGAGGTGGGGATGGTGTTCCAGTTGTTCAACCTGTTCCCCCACCTGACTGCCTTGCAGAACATCACGCTGGCCCAGGAAAAGGTCCGCAAGCGGTCACGGGAGGAGGCGACGGAAATCGCGTTCCAGTTGCTAAAGCGGGTGGGGCTGCCGGAAAAGGCGGATGTCTATCCCAACCAACTCTCCGGCGGGCAGAAGCAGCGCGTTGCCATGGCCCGGGCGCTGGCGATGAATCCCAAGGTTATGCTCTTCGATGAGCCGACCTCCGCTCTCGACCCAGAGATGATCAAAGAGGTGCTGGACGTGATGTTGGACCTGGCCCGCGAGGGAATGACGATGGTGGTCGTCTCCCACGAGATGGGCTTTGCCCGTGCCGCCGCTGACCGAATGGTCCTCCTGGAAGCAGGACGGGTGGTAGAGTCAGGCACACCGGAGGAAATTTTCTCCTCACCGAAGAAGGAACGGACGAGGGAGTTCCTGAGCCACGTTCTACACTAGCCAACGGGCTGTCAACATCTCCAACGTTCCATCCGCCTCCATCTCCGCCAGCACACCGTTGATCGCCCGCAGGAGGTGCTGGCTTTCCCGCTGCACGGCTACGGCATAGGGCTCCTCGACGACCGGTTCTCCTACGATAACCAGCCCCGCCGCCAGTGCAGAGACGCGATCCACCAGCGCGCCGTCGGCTTCTCCCGCCGCGACCGTCGCCAGTGCCTCAGCCGCTGTCTGGCAGGGCACGACGGTGAGATCGGGCAATCTTCGCGCCCACTTGCGCGCCTCCAGGTCCCCCTGGCTGCCGAATTCCACCGCCAGCGTGCACCCGCTCAGGCTGGCCATCCCTTCGATAGGCTCAGGGCAGGCTCCTTCGATAGAGACCTGACAGGTCTCGGAAGACCTGTCAGGTCTTTCTTGCACGACCAGCACCTGCCCGGCGTCGAAGTAGGAGGTCGAATAGGCAAAATCGGCCGCACGAGCGGGGTTGACGACGAGCGCAGAGATGACGACATCCACACGGCCCACCGCCAGCGCGTCGTAGAGACCGTCGTAGGGGAGATTGGCGACAAACTGCACCTCGACCCCTTCGACCTTGCTCAGGGCAGGCCCCAGCCGCCGGCCCAACTCCCGCGCCAGGTCCACGTCGAATCCGACCAGCGTCCCATCGGCGGTGATGGCCTCGAAGGGCGGGAAACTGGCGTCCATCCCCACGCGCAGGATGCCGGTCTCGCGCACGCGCTCCCAGGTGTCGTCGGGACGGGCGCAGGCGGCCAGGGCAATGAACAATGAACAATGAACAATGAGCAATGTCCAGTGTCCAACGTCCAATGTCCAGTGTCTGATTTTAGATCTGGTCATCGTGATCACTCCCTCCAGCAATTGTACTCGCTAAGTTCAGGAGTGACAACCGCCAAGTTCGGCAGGTTTGGACTTGACAATCTGCGCCACTGCTGCCATACTTGAGACCGGCACACAGAAACCACTGCCTTCGGCCTGATCGTCCCGGTCATCGAACCGGGCGGCCTCTGGCCGAGACTGTGCTCCATCGGCTCACCAGTTGCCATCCTTCACCTGGATACGCCTGCTAGTGAGGAGGGATGAGATGACTTGCAAGCGAATCATAACACTGCTGATGCTGACAACACTACTGGGGCTTCCGGCAACGCCACCCACTTCAGCAGCGCCGCAGGCCAACACCTACACTGTAAACTCGGGTACCAACACCGCCGACGCCAACCCCGGCGACGGTGTCTGCGCCACGGCCGGCGGTAACTGCACCCTGCGCGCCGCCATTGAGGAGGCCAACGCGGACGGCACGTACTCAACCATCAACTTTGCTTCCCAGTTCCAGGGGACCAACGCTATCAGTGGTTGCACCTTGCCTGCCCTCACTGCGGACAACACCACTATAGACGGTAGCAGCAGATGGGATGTAGCGGACGATCGCCCCGGCGTCGAGATCAGCGGCTCATCCTGCGACTTGCTTGCCATCCAATCCAGTAACAACACCGTGCTGGGGCTCTTCTTTGGAGGCAGCAACAGTACTGGTGTACGCATCACTGGGGGAAGTCTCAACAGCGTTGGCGGCCACGGCGAGGGACAGCGCAATGTATTCCTCGTCGGCTTGTACGGGGTGTGGATACAATCCACTGGCACCTACAACTACGTCATCAACAACTACTTTGGCACTGTGGACGGAGAGACGCTGCCCGGTGGCGGTATGGGGACGCGGGGGGTCTTTGTGCACGCTGGTGATACCTATAGCACTGTTTCAGACAACCTGATCGTTGGACAGAGCGATGCTGGCATCGTCATGTGGTCCAATGGAAACACGATTTCAGACAATCTCATTGGGATCAACGATTCCAAGAATGTCGCTTTGCCGAATGGGGTCGGTATAAAACTTTGGTCAGATGGAAACAGCGTCGGCCCCGACAATGTGATTGCAGGCAACACATCCTACGGTATGCACCTCTTCCTCGCTGACGACAACATCATTTATGGCAACTGGATTGGCTACTCCACAACGGGTATCGGGAATGGAGATGATGGGATTTACGTCGACGCCTCGCTTAACACTCAGATCGGCACGACCACCAGTGTCAATGTGATCAGCAACAATAGCGGGAACGGCGTTGGAACGATTGGTTCCTCCGGCCTTACGATTGAAAACAATACCATCACCGACAACGGCCAAGATGGCGTGTATCTCACGAGCAGCAGTGGCCAGATTGGTGGCAGTGGCAGCAACCAACGCAATGTCATCAGTGACAATGGAGACGACGGCGTGCACCTGGAGGGGACAGGAACCGTCACCGTGACCGGAAACTACATCGGGCTGGGGACTTACGGCGTCTACGATCACGGCAACCAGGGCCACGGGGTGTTGATTGATAACGGCTCGACCGGCGTCATCATCGGCGGCAATGGCGTGGGCGAGGGAAACTGGATCGCCTACAACCACCAGGACGGCATCCGTATGGACGGAAGCAGCACCCAGTACAACTACATCCTGGGCAACGTGCTTGGTGCGCCCATCAACTGGGGCTGGAAGGCATCCAACGGTTGGCACGGCGTCGGTATCTACGGTGGGGCGCACGATAACTGGATCGGCTGGACCAGCGCAACCACGTGGGGCAACACCATCCTGTCCAGCGGATGGAGCGGGGTGGCCATCTTCAACAGCGACGACAACGCGGTGCTGGCTAACTACATCGGTACCAACGGGGCCGGCGTCAACTGGGGCAACGCTTTTTACGGAGTAAGCGTGGTAAACGGCTCGGGCAACTCTATCAAATCCAACGAGATCGCCCATAACGGCACACACAACGGCACCGACGGCGGGGAGGCTGGCATACGCGTGGACGGGGCGAGTGCCACCAGCAACATGATCAGCGGGAACAGTATCCACGACAACGACGGGCCGGGCATCGAACTGGCTAACGGCGGCAATAATAGCCTGGCTGCTCCGGGCATCACCAGCGCCGATTGCGGGTCGGTGACGGGGAGCGCCTGCGCGAACTGCTGGATCGAGATTTTCTCCGACAGCGATGATGAGGGGCGGGTCTACGAGGGGCACTTCACCACCGACCCGAGCGGCAATTTCTCCTGGAGCGGCACGCTCAACGGTCCCAAGGTCACCGCCACAGCGAAAGGTCCGGACGGCTCGAACGACACCTCTCCCTTCTCCGCGTCCCTCGACGTCGGCTCCTGCAACACTGCCCCTACGGCTGCTTTCACCGTCACTCCCACCAGCGGGTACACAACCACCGTCTTCCACTTCGACGCTTCCGGTTGCAGCGACGCCGAAGACGCGGCTTCCGCCCTGCAGGTGCGCTGGGACTGGGAGAACAACGGCGTCTACGACACTGGCTGGAGCACGATCCAGACCGCCGATTACAGCTACACCTCGGTCGGTACCTACACTGTCCGGCTGGAGGTGATGGACACGCTCGGCCTGAAAGACACCGCGACCCGCCAGGTGGTGGTGAGTGTGTTGCACTGGGTGTACTTGCCGCTCGTCCTGAAGTAATTCGAAGGGCTGGTGGTGCGGAACTACTAGAACGGCGGATTCCAGGACATCAACAGATGAGCCGGGGGTAGCTTTCCAGCACCGGCATTTACGCCAGTGTGGCGCTGGCCCAGCAACGTTGTCGCCAACGTAAGGGGAGGTGATGTGTATGTAACGCCTGACGTTTCACGCTTCACGTTTCACGTCCCGCGTCTCTCCGGGCGTGTCGTGAGATAGCCTGTTGACGGTACGATAGTCAGCCAATCAACATTAATAAGGAGGGCAAAATGTCTACCAAGAAAGTGTTACTCGTTGTTCTGATCGCCAGCGCCGTAGTGCTGGCAGTGGGAGTCGGTCCCCGGTTTGCCAATACCGCCCGCGCGCTGCCAGCGGCCCAGGAGCCCGACCCTACGGGCGTGACCATCCCCTACCCCGGTCGCCTGAGCGACGAGGGAGGACAGTCGGTGGCCGACGGAGCCTACGACTTCACCTTCGCGCTGTACGACGCCGAAACCGGCGGGGAACCGCTGTGGTCGGAGGTGCAGGAGGGAGTACCGGTGGAGGGCGGCGCCTTTGCCGTTATGCTGGGCGATGCGGAGCCCATCCCCGCTGCGCTGTTGACCGGCGGCGAGCGCTGGCTGGCGGTGGGGGTGCGCGGGCCGGGGGAGGCGGAGTTCACCGCCCTGACCCCGCGCCAGCGGTTGAGCGCCGCCTCGCTTGCGTCACCGGCCAGCCCGGCTGCCCCGGCCCTTACTGGAACGACCTGCGCCCACACACACGAGGGGGAGATGTGGAGCGCAACTGGAGGGACCAAGGGTCTGTACCTCAGCACTGCGGGAGGATACGGGCTGGAGGCGTGGAGTAGCGGCAACATCGGTGTGCTTGGTATCAGCACCAGTGCGGCGGTATTCATGCCCTCCGGCATGCACGGCCTGTACGGCATCGGCGATGGGTACGGTATAGTTGCGCAAGGTACAAGCGGTGCTGGCTGGTTTGGTGGTTACAACGACAATAATGACATCTTCCTCGGCGGTGCCACGGGCAGAATCAATACCGACCCCGACAACGAGAACAGCCAACTGTACCTCTCCAGCAACGCCGATGTCATCGTCAAGCTGGACAACGATGGCGGGGAAAACCACACCTTCCACATCTGGGACTCAACGGGCAACGACCTTTGCACGGTTAGCGAGAACGGCTACGCCGGCTTCTTTACGGGCACCAGCGATGATGAGGACTTGGCCCTCGGCGGCGCCACGGGCCGGATCAACACTGATCCCAATGACCTAGAAAGCGACCTCTACCTCTCCAGCAACGGCGACGTCACAATAAAACTGGACAATGACAGCGGAGGGGGCGGGGCCAATGTTTTGTACATAAGAAGCAGAGGACACGAGATCGCTAGGATGGACGATACCGGCAACCTGACGATCCAGGGCA
>JADHWW010000012.1 GCA_016783285.1 Anaerolineae bacterium | reverse complement strand
GGCTCAAGTCACACCTGAACCAGTGCGCGAATTGATGTTTCGCAGTCCCCGGTTGGAGCCAATTGCGCTATGAATTTCCCATACAGCAAGGATTTCACGCCGCCGGCGCCGATTGTGGATATTGTGCTGACCACCATAGCGACCGACGTAAAAGTCGGCCCTATCACAGCACTCGTGGATACCGGAGCCGACGCGACCATCGTGCCTCTGGAGTACCTTGATCGCATCAAAGCCCCGATGACCATCGAGATGTGGGCGCGCGGCAAGTGGGGGAGCGGTCAGCGGGTGAACCTCTTCCTGGTAGACGTGCATATCGGGGAGAATGTACTGCCTCACGTGCAAGTTGTGGGCGACGAGGTGGGGGATGAGGTCATTCTGGGACGTGACGTCCTCAACAAGTTAAAGATGCTGTTAGACGGCCCGGCTGCCCTGGCGCACATATTCATTTGACCGCAGTTGTACGTGGCCGTCGGCATCCGGGGCGACACCTTCCACGACGCCGCCATCGCCGATGCCAGGTTCATCGCCGCCATCCACCCCGACCCCGACGCGCCCATCTTTCAGGTGACTGACCTGTGCCTGGAGGCGGAGCCGATGGAGGTATTGCCGGCACTGTTAGAAGCGTTGGAAAGATAAATGAGGCAGACTTTTCAGTTTGCCCGATCAGGCCCCGGCTGTACGCCGGGGCTTGATTGCGTGGGGGCGATTTGCATATTCCTGGGTCGTTGGTATACTTTTGGTCAGGGAGGGCAACCAACGAACACCGGCCGGGAGCAACAAACGCTACTTCTTGATGCTCACGCGACCACGACCAGGCTGACACAAACTATCCGTGTGGCCGTTTCCGGTGCATTGAAAACCAGAGGAGCACAGCAGAGGACGGCTTGCAACTTGCGGATATGGTGGCTGGCGCTGTGGTGGAGAGCAAGGTTAGGGATGAAGTGGATTACCTGATAGGGCTGGAAGATAAAATCAAGATATGGTGGTACGAGGAGGATGTGCCTGAGAAATAAAACACCTCAGGCTATCCGGGATATGGCCTTGGAGGCATTGAACCACCCGGCTCGCGGCGGGGAAACCGCCACTTTTTCGCCTGAGGGAAACGGTACGTCACGCGCCCGTTTTTGTTGTTTTTATTATAACCTAAATGGCTTATCAAGTCAAGCGACGAGCGAAAACGGTGTGTTTCAATCTCTCAGGATAGACCTTGTCGAAAACTGCAGATGCTCAAATTCATCATCTTTGATCTGGACGATACGCTCTACCCCCGCGACAGCGGGCTGATGCAGGAGGTGGGCCATCGCATCCAGACCTGGCTGTGCAATCACCTGGGGCTGGCGTGGGAGGCGGCGGTCGCCCTGCGGCGCGACTACTACCACCGCTACGGCACCACGATGGGCGGCTTGATCGCCGAGCAAGACGTGGATGTGCACGATTATCTCGTCTTTGTGCACGACATTCCGGTGGGGGAGTACCTGAAGCCGAATCTGGCGCTGAATACGATGCTGGCCTCCATCCCGCTGCGCAAGGCGGTCTACACCAACTCCACTTCGGAGTACGGCTGGCGGGTGCTGCGGGCGCTAGGAGTGGCCGGTCACTTTGAGCAGGTGATCGGCATCGAGGAGGCGGGCCTGCGCAACAAACCCTACCGCGATGCCTACGAGACGATGCTGGCGCTGCTGGGAGCCCAGGGCCCCGAGTGCATCATGGTCGAGGATGCGGCACGCAACCTGCGGCCGGCCAAGGCCCTGGGAATGACGACGGTGCTGGTGGACGCGAAGCCGGACGAGTGCGTGGACTTTGTGGTGGAAAGTGTGTTGGAGGTGGGGCGGGTATGGGAACATCTGTCAAACGAGTTGTTCAACCGGTATATCGCGAGATAAATATGTCTCTCCAAAGTGTGCGGCGCGAGTTCCCTGACCCCCACCGTCAACGCCTCTACCGGCAGGCGATTCTGATCGCCATCGCGGGCAACGCTTTTCTGGCCACGACCAAGGGGGCGGTGGCGTATCTGTCGGGCAGTAGCGCGGTGCTCTCGGATGCCGCCAACTCGCTCTCGGACACGTTGTACAGCCTGCTGATGGCGGTCGGGTTGCACCTGGCACAACAGCCGGCCGACGAGAGTCATCCGCAAGGACACAGCCGCTTTGAACCGCTGGTGAGTCTGCTCATCGCCATAATGATGGGCGCGGCGGGTTTCACGGCGCTGCGCGAGGGTGTGCTGCGTTTCCTCTCTGGCGCGACGGCGATTGAACCTGGCTGGCCTGTATCTGTGCTGGTGGGCAGTGCGCTGCTCAAGGTCGCGATGTACCTCCTGGTCGGGCGCATCGGGCGGATGGCGCACAGCCCCGCCATCCGCGCCAGTGCCCGCGATAATCTGGCCGACGTCCTGACCTCTGCGGCGGCGTTGGTCGGTGTGCTGGGCTCGCGCCTCATCCACCCACTGTTCGACCCGGCAGCAGGGATAATCGTCTCGCTATGGATCTTTCGCGCAGCCTGGGAGATTTTGCACGAGAACCTGGGCTACCTCACCGGCCGTGGCGCGTCGCCGGAACTCGCAACCCAGATCGTCGCCGCTGCGTCGTCTGTGCCGGGTGTCCTCGGCGTCCACCAGGTCATCGCCGACTACGTCGGGCCGCAGTTGCGGGTGGACACTCACGTTAACGTGAACGGCGAGATGACGCTTCATCAAGCCCACGCCATCGCCGACCAGGTGCAGGCACAGGTCGAGGCACTGCCGGCAGTGGACATGGCTTTCATACACGTGGAGCCAGCGGACGTGTAAGCCATTGTCACGACGGCATACGCCGCAATTCCCCTGCCCACACAGCCCCTGCCAGCAGTGCGGGGCCGCCGACGAGCGCCAGACAGATCAGTGGGATGTCCTCCGCTCGTTTGATGTCATCAGTGAGAGTAGTGGCTGCCGGCACGATTACGGTCAGCAATAACGCCAGTACGATGATGATACCTATCACGTAAACGAAACGACGCACCATATCACTCGTTGTGTTTTCCATCTCTGCCCTCCTTTGGCCCGGACGGGGATTTCAGGGCGACGGCGCCGTGCTCCCCTTGACTTTTTTTTCCCAGACCGCTCACGTGGTCGCCCTGCGTCCGGGCCTGGCGCTGGATCGTGTCTGGGGGCCGATTCACACCGGCGATTGATGATAGCATAAAGCCGGGCGGGTTGCTGGACGGTGGGGGTCTGTCTGTGCGCCGGGCAGGGGGCGCGGACTCGCCGTTAGCCCAATGCTCGCCCTACGGGCACTCGTCGGAATGTAGACAGGTATTTGTTTACTGGGGGTTGAGGCATCGGATGGAAAGCGGATAAACGGATATGCTTCGTTCCTATCCGTTGCACCAGGCTCACAAGTACGAATCACTACAGTGGCCGGCACGGACGAGGAGTTGGAAGGCGCGGGCTGTCAGGAGGGGGCGCAGGATGGGGTCGGATGGGAGTTGGCCGTTGAGAACGAGAGTCAAGCCAGGGTAGGCCTGCGCTTCGTCCAGCAGCCACTCGTCGCGGGCAAAGAACTCGGCCAGGACGTGGTTCTCGACGCGTAGTAGGCCAAAGAGGTCGCGGGGCGCTGGCGTGCCCCGGAGGCGGGTACGGAAAGCGACGATGGCCAGGTGATCGGGCATGTCAGGGCCGCCCAGACGTGGAGGGAGGAGGATCACCATCAGAGGCGTGAGGCGCTTTTTGCTCGGCGGGAGATCCAGCGTGCCGGCGATCCGCCATTCGTGGATCAGGTAGGTCTGCCGGGGCAGTGTGAGCCGCACCTGCACGCCGAGTTCCTCCTCCACCTCGCGCCGCAGGCAGGCCAGGACGGTTTCGCCCCGCTCGACGCTCCCGCCGATGGCGCCTACGCCGACGATGGTGGCGCCGTCCTCGCACCGCCGCCAATACCTGGGCTTGCCGACCTCAAAGTAACAGGCCGTGTCATCGCACGCGATGGTCGAGACGCCAATCAGCGCGACTCTCTTGCCGCTCAACAGGGAATGGCGGCGGAGAGCGGGGAAGGCGTCGAAGAGATTCATTCCAGGGCGTTATTCGAGGGCCGACTTTGTGACCGTCCTGGGGACGGGCCGGCGCGATTGCGAACCGGCGGCAGTAGCGGCGAGGGTGGTTTCCATCAGGACATCCTTGCCACCCAGCCCATAGATCACAATCTGGCTACCCTCCTCGCGCCCGATGCGTTCCAGGACGTTGAGCCGGTACATCTCCATCGCCCTGGGCCCCATCACCTCGGCTGCCTCCTGCAACTTTTGCGCGATGAACTGTTCCGCTTCGGCCTCGGCGATCTTGGCCTGCGCCGCCCGGCGCGATTGGGCCAGTACGCTCAATTCCTGGATCAGATCCGCAGGCACGTGGATGTCGGTGATCTCGACCGAGGAGACGTCCACTCCAAAAGACGCGGCGGCCTCGTCAATTATCTGCTCGAGCCTCTCGGAAACCTTGTCGCGCTCACCCAGCAGGTCGGTCAGTTCCATTATGCCGACTGTGTCCTTGAGGGCGCTGTTGGCGGCCTGGAAGACGGCCTCGGTATAATTTGCCACGTCCAACGCCGCGCGTTGCGGGTCTTCTACGCGCCAAAAGATGACCGCTTCGCATCCCACGGGGACATTGTCGGCGGTGAGGGTTTCGGCAGCGGTGATGACGCGGGTTTGCACGCGGATGTCCAACTTGGCCGCTACCGACTGGTAAAAAGGCGGGTAGGGAATGACCCAGAAATTCCCCGGCCCCTTGACGCCGACGAACTTGCCCATCTTGAACACGACGACGCGCTCAAACTCGGGGATGACGTAGAGGCAGGTGCTGACCATGCCTGGGATGATGAGGGTGAAAAGGCCACCCACGAGGAACGCCGCGTAGCCCAGGAAATTTGCCACCATGTTTGCAAGGAACGCCACACCGAGCGTGATGATGCCCAGCACGACGAATAGGCCAAACCAGATCAGGGCACGCAGGACACGCTGGACGTTGTTGAGGGTGCGGCTGCTCGTGGTGGTTGTCAGACGGTACTTGGCTTGAGTAGACATTTTTTCCTCCTTATACGGTCAATAGTATTACCAATCGCAGGTGGGGCAAGAACGACTTGTAGTATACACGATGGTCGCTTTGCTGTCAATCGGCCGCACAGCGGAGAACGCAATAAGTCGAGGCCGAGCCACGTCGAGTGTTGCAACGGGGGCGTCGAGGGAAGCAAACGGGGACCTTGGGGCGTTCAAGGGCATCGATTCAGCCACCAGACGCACGGGGGACTAGTACATCACGGCGGAAATCCCTTGGCAGTTATGGAGCAAGCGCCGGTTGAGTAACTTCGTAGCGCCAGCGGAGAAGTGTATCGAAACCAAGCGTTTTCTACCCATAAAGGCGCTTTTGGCAAGCCGCTTGGTTTCGATACGTCGCTTCGCTCCTACTCAACCGGCGCTTGTCCTGAGCCTGTCGAAGGGCTCTCGTTCAACGCCCAACTGGGGAAGGATTTGCGCCCACGTGTACTAGGCCGTCGGCTCCAAGGTGACAGCTAGAACGAAGGTTCTATGCAATTCAGGGGTCGGGGGCGAGCACGTCAGGCCATGCTGCCCCCTGGGTCAGGTGCCGGCGGAGGCAGGGCGTGCGGCAGCGAGGGTGGTCTCCCGGACGAAGCGGGGGACCCTTCACTTCGACTGGGCTCAGTACAAGCGGCAGGCTCAGGGCGGGCCGTTGAGGGTGGATTCGGTAACATTATCATTTGACTTGACACGGGTGCGCCAGTTTTGCCGTTTGGAGAGCCTGAGTTATAATACAGATGGGGGAATTTAAGATTTACGGATTTAAGATTTGGAGATTTGAAAACTGCGCGAAACATCGTGAGGAGAGGGAAAAAGCACTGACCAGTTGACTGTTTGTGCTTTTGCGCTGACGATAGTAAATCCGTCAATCTCAAATCAACAAATCTTAAATCACCCCACAGATGGGAGGTGGAACGTGGTGAGTTACGGAGCCCTTTTATGGATGCCGAAACTTGTTTCGGTCTTGCGGAAACAGGTTCCGGCCGGCAAAAACGCCAACAAGATTTCGGCGAGCCCTCGGCCTGAGGCTCGGCCCGAAGGCTCAATCGAGCCGTTGGCGCATCCATACCACTGGTCAGATATAGAGTTGTTGGAGGAGGCAAGCGAATGGTCATCACCCAGGAACTAGACGTACGCACCCGCGGCCACTGCGACATTCAGGACATCACGCCGCAGATCGCAAATGCGGTGAGGGATTCGGGGCTGCGGGCGGGCATCGTCACCCTCTTCTGCCCCGGCTCGACCGGCGGCCTGACCACCATCGAGTACGAGAGCGGGGCGCTGGCCGACCTCCAGCAGGTGCTCGACGAGATCGTGCCGCCCGACCGGGACTACCGCCACCACCTGCGCTGGGGGGACGACAACGGTCACTCCCACGTCCGCGCTGCCCTGATCGGCCCCTCGCTGACGGTGCCCTTCGTCGAGGGCCGCCTCACGTTGGGCACGTGGCAGCAGATCGTGTTCCTCGATTTCGACACCCGCCCCAGGTCACGCCGGCTGGTCGTGCAGGTGATGGGAGAACAGTAAGACAAGTTGCCAACTTGTCCCACAGTAAGACAAGTTGCCAACTTGTCCCACAGTAAGACAAATTGCCAATTTGTCCCACAGTAAGACAAGTTGCCAACTTGTCCCACAGGAGGCAAGAGATGCCCAACCACAAAGTGATGGAAGCGGCGGCTGAACGACGCCGCAAGATGCGCCCCCAGGCCGAGCGCGCCTACCGCAAGTACGGTGCGCGGACACGCCAGTTGATCCGCCAAATGGGCGGCCCCACACAGGCTGACCACGACCGGGCCTTCGACCGGCTGATCCGCATGGGCGAACTCATCACGTCCGAACTGCTGGAAGCACTGGCCGACCCGACGCTGGACCCGTTCGCCACCGACGAGGTCGTCTCCCTCCTGGGAGGCACCGGCGACGAGCGAGCGCAGGAGCCAGTGTGGCAATTCCTCCAGGCCAACCTGGACGACCCAGAGCGGGTCTCCACCGCCGCGCTGAGCCTGGCCGGCCTGGGGGACGACCGCGCCCGGCCCTACCTGCGCGAAGGGCTGGACGCCGGCGATGAGGAAATCGTCTCCAATGCAGTGGCGAGTATGATCATGATGGGACAGATGGAGGACATCCCTCACCTGCGCCAGGTGCATCGCCGCCACCGCGCCAACCGCGAGATTCGCTTCGGCGTCGCCAACGCCATACTCACCATCCTGGGAGAGACTGACCAGCGCACCTTTGGCCGGACGATGAACGAGATCCAGGCCAGTTTCGCAGACCGGGACCTGTGGACCGACTTATGGGCCATTCTGGAGAGCCAGTTTGGAACCCCACGCCACCCAGTGCATTAGGCGAGGCAAGGCGGATTGATGTTCCTGGAGCAAACAACTCCCTCTCCGGCTCACCTCACCCCCACTGACGTCGTCGCCATCGGCGAGGTTCTCTGGGACGTCATCGGAGCGGAGAAGCACCTGGGCGGCGCGCCCTTCAACTTTGCCGTCCACTGCCGCCACCTGGGAGCCCGCAGCGCCATCATCAGCCGCGTGGGCCGGGACGAATTGGGCGACGAGATTCTGGCCCAGGCGCGAGACCTGGGTGTGGACACCAGCCTGATCCAACGTGACTGCGAGCATCCGACGGGGCAGGTGCGCGTCACGCTCGACGCCCACGGCCAGCCCGAGTTCGACATCTGCACCGGCGCGGCCTATGACTATCTCGCCGCCGAGTCGGCGGCAATCAAGCGCGTCCGCGCCGCCGACGTGGTCTGCTTTGGTACGTTGGCGCAGCGGCATCCGGTGGCGCTCCAGTCCATCGCCACGCTGCTGGAGGCCGCCTCGCGTGCGCTCCTCGTCTGCGACCTCAACCTGCGTCCGCCTCACTACTCAGCCGAGGTCGTGCGCGACTCGCTGGCGCGATGCCACTTGCTCAAGTTGAACGGCGACGAACTGCACGTGGTGCAGGGGATGCTGGGTCGGGACGGCCGTTCGGCTGAGCGCGGCTCGACTGAGCGTTCGGCTGAGCGCTCACGCCGAAGCCTCGCCGAAGTCTCACGGCGAAGCCTGGACGAGGACAATTTTCTGCTCCACCTGCTGGAGGCCTACGAGATAGAGTTGGTCTGCGTGACGCTGGGCGCGCGCGGGTGCATCTTGCGCACGTTTGAGGAGCGGGTCGCCGCGCCCGGTTATCCGTGCCGGGTGGTGGACACAGTCGGCTCCGGGGATGCCTTCACGGCGGCGCTGGTCATCAAGTACCTGGCGGGCTGGCCGCTGGCCGAGGTGGCCGACTTTGCCAACCTGGTGGGGGCCTACGTCGCCACGCAGCACGGCGCGACGCCCCCCATCACGCCGGATGCGCTGGAAGGTTTCGCCAACAAATAGCAATGAACAATGAACAACCCTCCTCACCCAGCAAACAACGCGGGCCAGCCTTCCCGTTGCCCTGGCTCATCATCACGCTCGCGGTATCAGCGTCCCTGGCCTTTCTCATCGTCACGCCGGGCGGGCTGCTGACCAAGGCGGACATAGTCTGCTGCGCCGTGTGCGGCCGCCTGGAAGACCACTCCTTCGTCATCGCCGGACGCCAACTGCCGCTCTGCGCCCGCTGCACCGGCACCTTCATCGGCGCGCTGACCGGGTTCTTCGGGCAGGCCGTGGTGCTGCGCCGCCACCGCGCCGCCGAGTTTCCCCCCCCGCTCATCATTGTCATCATCGCCGGCTTTACGCTGCTGTGGGCCGGCGATGGCCTCAACTCCTACCTGGCTCTCCTCAACGGCCCGCACCTCTACGAGTCCCAGAACTGGCTGAGGCTGGTCACCGGCGCGCTTAACGGGTTGACGATGAGCACACTCGTCTACCCAGTCTTTAACTTTACGCTATGGCGACATCCCCTCCCTGAGCGCGCCATGCGGAACCTGCGTGATTTGGGCATACTACTCCTGCTTGAAGCCGGCCTGGTCGGTCTGGTGCTCACTCAATGGTCTCTTCTGCTCTACCCGCTGGCCCTGCTGAGCGCGTTGGGCGTGTTGGCCCTGCTCACCAGTGTCAGCAGCATACTGGTGGTGATGATCGTGCGGCGGGAGAACGTGGTGGAGACCTGGCGGGAAGCGATTATCCCGCTGTTGGCCGGCTTCACAATGAGCCTCATCCAGGTCGGCGCGATTGACATCGTGAGATACGCGCTCACCGGCACGCTGGAGGGCATCTCCCCGCTGCGGTAGGCGCGTTGTCAGGGAGAACACGGATCGGGAGGATTGACGGATCAGAAGGGAACGGCTATAATTGGGACAACTTTTTACCTGGTGGTACGTGCGCCGGCACCAGCGCGTATGAACCTACACGAGATTGGAGGTGAGGATATGATCGCCACGCGAACCCTGACGCTGGACGAGCGAGTGGTCAGCCGATTGTTTGGCTTCGCAGGGGACAGAATAGAGGACAAGATCATGTACCTGGTGCGCGGAGTAGTGATGGCAAAGTTGCGGGCGTGCAACGAGCGTCTCGCTGACTTTGAGTTCCGTTACGGTATGTCTTTCAACCAGTTCGACGCGGCCTGGGAACGGGATCAGATACTTGACAAACATTCGTATTCCGTGGAGGCTGATTACATGGAATGGGAAGCGTATGAGATGGAAAAGCAGCACTGGCTGGCTGTGGCTCGGGACAGGTACTGATTATGCACAGAGAACCGCAGCCACCCACCGCACGTCGCACCGCCAGCAGATGCAAGGCTATGAGCCTGATGTTCTGTATGCTCTCCCTCACCGCCGGGCTCAGCCTGCTCTCCGCCGGGCCGGTGTACGGCCGCTGGGAGGTTCCCCAGACTGTCGAGCCGGTCGAGGAAACCCATTCGTCGCCCGGCAAGATGGTCATCTCCGCGCCCACCCCCACGCCGGTCGTCCTGCCCGATCAGGCCCAGGTGCCCATCCTGATGTATCACTACGTCTCCGAACTTCCGCCCAACCCCGACCGCTACCGCCTCGACCTGACCGTCTTGCCGGAGAACTTTCAGGCCCAACTCCAATACCTGGCCGACGCGGGCTACCACACCATCACGCTGACCGATCTGTACCTCCACCTGACGCAGGGGGTTCCGTTGCCAGAGAAGCCCATCGTGCTCACCTTCGACGACGGCTACAGGGACGCTTACGAGGTCGTGTTCCCCTTGCTGCTGGACTATGGCTTCACGGGCACTTTCTTCGTGCTTGCCACCCCGACCCACTTTGAGTCGCCGGACTATATGACGTGGGCGCAGATGAAAGAGATGTCGGACGCGGGGATGGAGATTCAGAGCCACGGGCGGGACCACGTAGACTTGCGCGGGCGCTCCTACGACTACCTGGTCTACCAAACGTTGGGCATCCAGGAAGCGATACAGTACCACACCGGCCGTCTGCCCCGCTTCTTCTGCTACCCCTCTGGCCGGTACGACGACAACCTGATCGCCGTGCTCAAATCAGCCGGCTACTGGGGGGCGGTGACGACGGAATGGGGCCAGACACACACGCGGGAGGGGCTTTTCGAGATGCCGCGCCTGCGCATCCGGGGAAGCGATACGCTGGAGAGTTTCGTTGACAGACTGGAGGATTAGGTTTTTAGTCCCTTGGTGTTAGTCTCGATTCGCCAACTTGATAGTTTTTGACAGGGCCTCGGTGGTATACTCTAGCCGCAACCGCCGGGGCTTTTGGTTTGTCTGTTAGAACGGTGGATTTCAGGACAATAACGGATCACAGATGACACGATCTTCCCGCCTGGCCGGGTTCTACAATCAACCTATGGAGCAGCGGATTTCGCAGATCGCCCGGTGGGCAGAGTTGACGGGGGATGAGGCCGCAGTCCTGCGCGGCGCGATGGGGCTCGACCTGGCACGGGCCGATCAGATGATCGAGAACGTGGTCGGCCTGCACTGCCTGCCGCTGGGCATCGCGGTCAACTTTGTGGTCAACGGGCGCGATGTGCTGGCGCCGATGGCCATCGAGGAACCCTCGGTGGTGGCCGGGGCCTCCTTCGCCGCTAAACTGGCCCGCGCCGGTGGAGGCTTCCAAGCGATGGCGACCGCGCCGGAGATGATCGGCCAGTTGCAGGTGCTAGGCGTCGCCGATCCCCACTCAGTCCGCTTCGACCTGCTGGCCGCCCGCGAAGAGTTGCTGGCGCTGGCGAACGAGACCGATCCGGTCATCGTCAACCTGGGCGGCGGAGCGCGAGACCTGGAGGTGCGCGTTCTGGAGCAGACACCGGCCGGCCCGATGTTGGTGGTGCATCTCATCTTTGACTGCCGCGATGCGATGGGGGCCAATGCGGTCAACACCGCCTGCGAAGCGCTGTCCCCCCGCATCGAGCAGATCACCGGCGGGCGCGTGGGGTTGCGCATCCTTTCCAACCTGGCCGACCGCCGTTTGGCGCGGGCGCGGTGCACGGTGCCGGTGGAGGCACTTGCTTTCAAGGATTTCTCCGGCGAGCAGGTAGTGGGGGGTATTGTCGAGGCCTGGGCCTTTGCCGCCGCCGACCCATATCGCGCCACGACCCACAACAAGGGCATTATGAACGGCGTGGACGCGGTCGTCGTCGCCACCGGCAACGACTGGCGGGCGGTCGAGGCGGGCGCCCACGCCTACGCTGCCCGCTCAGGTCATTACACCAGCCTGAGCACCTGGGCGCGCAACGCCGAGGGCAACCTGGCCGGCACACTAGAGATGCCGCTGGCCGTGGGCATCGTGGGCGGGGCCACGCGCGTGCATCCCACGGCGCGGGTGGCGCTCAAGATCCTGGGCGTGCAGACCGCCCAAGAACTGGCGCAGATCATCGTCTCGGTGGGGCTGGCCCAGAACCTGGCCGCGCTGCGGGCGCTGGCGACGGAGGGCATTCAGCGGGGCCACATGCGGCTGCACGCCCGGCAGGTGGCCATCGCCGCCGGCGCCACGGGGGACGAGGTGGCGCAGGTGGTGGAGCGTTTGATCGCCGGGGGCCACGTCCGCCCCGACCGGGCCGAGGCAATCCTGACCCAACTACGCCAGGGCTTGGATTGAGCCTGTCGAAATCTCAGGCCCAAGCGGCCAGCGCGGCGGGACGTTCTACGTAGGTGATGGGGATGTGTCGTGACGGAGAGGGAGTGAAGCAGGAAACCTTCAAGAAACGATTGACGGGCGGGGTGGTGACGATCTTTAACACCGTGCGGCGCATATCCCCCGGCAGATCGTCCAAGCCGGTGATGGAGAAACTGGGGGGACCCATCTCCGTCGAGCGGGCCAACATCGAGAAGTCAAGCACGCTCAACCCGGCTGCCCGTCCCTGTTCGAGGTTAAAACGCAGCAGAACATGGTCAGTTAGTTCAATAGCGCAGTTGGCTTCAATGCCCTTGAAAACTACTTCGAGGATGTCACATTCCTCATCGTAGGCCAGATGAACGTCCTGCTCGTCATCAAAAGTGACTTTTATTTTCTGAATACTCATATTACTCACCACCTGTCCAAACGATGAACGTAGACTTCCCAGGCCGTCTTGACGAAATTATTGGGGACAACAACACCATCCTGTTTCTGCCAGGTGAAGGCGACGACTACGATGATAGCGTTGTAGTGCGGTGGCAGTGTATCACAACGCTTAAAGTACTTGTACTCGTTGGGCGTGAGAGGCTTTTGTTTTCGCTGGCCACTCCTGAGTGTGTCCAGCACATCTTCCAGGTGCTCCCTCAGTGCCGGATGATAAGTCTGAATGTGATCCCACCGTTCTTCGGTGAGGTAAATTTCGTTGCCGTGCCGGTCTCGAACAGTCCATTTCTTTGCCACGATTAGAGACTCCGATGAGGTAGCACTTGTCATCAATCATACATCCGAAGAAGGTTTTTGTCAAAACAGCAAGTAACGAGCAACTATGACGAATAACAACCAACCCGCAATCCTCAAGCCCGACCGTGACGTCGGTATCATCGGCTATGGGGCCTACGTGCCCAGGTACCGCCTGCCGGCCAGCGAAGTGGCCCGCGTGTGGGCGGGCGGGCAGGGCGGCACGCCAGTCAAGGAAAAGTCGGTGCCGGGACTGGACGAGGACGTGGTGACCATGTCCATCGAGGCGGCCCGCAACGCGCTGGCCCGCGCCGGCGACGTGGACCCGGCGCTCATTCGCGCCGTGTGGGTGGGGAGCGAGTCGCATCCCTACGCCGTCAAGCCGACCGCGACCATCGTGGCCGAGGCCATCGGGGCCACGCCCCATACGCAGGCCGGCGATTGGGAGTTTGCCTGCAAGGCCGGCACCGAGGCGCTCCAGGCAGCCATCGGCTTTGTCGGTTCGGGAATGGCGGGGTATGCGCTCGCTATCGGGATGGACACGGCCCAGGCCCGCCCCGGCGACGCGCTGGAATACACGGCCAGCGCGGGGGGAGCGGCCTACCTGGTCGGCCCGGCGGCGGCGGCGCTGGCAGTCTTTGAGGGCTCGTTCTCCTACGTCACCGACACCCCTGACTTCTGGCGGCGGGCCTACCAGCACTATCCCTCCCACGGCGGGAGATTCACCGGCCAGCCGGCCTACTTCAAACACAGTACCGCCGCTGCGCAGGGGCTGATGCAGGCGCTGGGGACGGAGCCGGCCGACTATACCTGCGTCGTCTTTCACCAGCCTAATGTAAAATTCCCACAGACGGCAGCCAAGCGGTTGGGCTTCACCCCGGCGCAGATCGAGACTGGCCTGCTGGTGGACGAGATCGGCAACACCTACGCCGGCTCCTCGCTCATCGGCCTGACGGCGATATTGGACGTGGCCGCACCGGGCGACCGGGTGTTGTTGGTGAGTTACGGCTCCGGGGCGGGATCGGATGCCATTTCACTCTGCGTCACGGATGCCATCCTGGAGCGGCAGCAGCGGGCGCCAAAAACCCGCGATTACGTCGCCCGGCGCATTGAGATCGACTACGCAACCTACGCACGCTTCACCAGGAAGTTGAAGAAATGAGAGACGTTGCCATCATCGGAGTTGGACAGACCAAAGTAGGAGAGCACTGGGACATCAGCCTGCGGCACCTGGCGCTGGAACCGCTCCAGGCTGCCATGTCCGACGCGGGTGTGAGACGGGCCGATGCGCTCTACGTGGGCAATATGCTGTCGGGCGAACTGGCCGGGCAGGAACATCTGGGCGCGTTGGTCGCCGATTTTGCGGGGTTGCGCGGGATCGAGGCGTTCAAGGTCGAGGCGGCCTGTGGCTCCGGGGCGGCGGCGCTGCGGATGGGCTACGTGGCCGTCGCCGGTGGACTGGCGGACATTGTCGTCGTGGTCGGGGTGGAGAAGATGACCGACACGCTCGGCCCCGACACGACCACGGCGCTGGCGATGGCGGCCGACGGCGACTACGAGGCCGCGCAGGGGGTCTCCTTCGTCGCCATCAACGCGCTGCTGATGCGGCGCTACATGCACGAGTACGGCTATAGTCACCAGGACTTTAGTCCCTTCGCCGTCAACGCCCACCGGAACGGAATGAACAACCCGTATGCGATGTTCCGCTTCCCGGTCAAGGCCGAACGTTTCGCCAGGGCGAGGATGATCTGCGACCCCATCAACCTGCTGGATAGTTCCCCTATTTGTGACGGAGCAGCAGCGGTGGTGCTGGCGCCGGCCGACGCAGCACGCGCACTCGTGGCTGCCCCGGTACGCATCGCCGCTTCGGCTGTGGGAACCGACACGCTGGCCGTGCATGACCGGCGCGATCCGCTGGTGCTGAATGGAGCCGTACTTTCGACCCGCCGCGCCTACGAGCAGGCGGGAATCGGGCCACAGGACATAGACCTGTTCGAGTTACACGATGCCTTCGGCATCATGGCGGCGCTCAGTCTGGAGGCGGCCGGGTTCGCGGGCAAGGGCCAGGGGCTGCGGCTCGCCCTGGAGGGAGAGATCGGCATCAAGGGCCGCGTACCCGTCGCCACGATGGGCGGGCTGAAGGCGCGGGGACACCCCGTCGGGGCCACCGGCGTCTACCAGGTCGTCGAAGTGGTACAGCAGTTGCGCGGTCAAGCCGGGGCCAATCAGGTGGAGAACGCGCATCTAGGAATGGCTCAGAACATTGGCGGCAGCGGCGCGACGGTGGTGACGCACATTTTGGAGAGGATGGTAGGTTGGTAGATTGGTAGGTTGGTAGATTGGGAAGGAAGCGCCCGTTGCCGGTTTCCCAATTTACCAGCAAGGAGATTGCGATGAGTATACCGAGAAACTGGAGATTACAGACACAGCGTTACCGGCTCGTGGGAGAGGTATGCGAGAAGTGCGGGGCGAGAATCTTTCCACCCCGCGACGTCTGCCCGGAGTGCGAGAGGCCGGCCCAGACACCGTTCGTCTTTAGCGGGATGGGCGAGGTCTACTCCTACAGCACCGTCTACAACCCGCCACGGGGGTTCGAAGAGTTCGCCCCCTACACCGTGGCGCTGGTACGGCTGGAGGAGGGCCCCCTGGTGACCGCACAACTTACCGACGTGGACACTGACGAGGTGAAAATCGGCATGCCGGTGGAGATGGTCACTCGCAAGATCCAGGGAGCCGGAGAGACGGGGGTAATAATGTATGGATACAAATTCCGGCCGCCCTTGCACAGGCAGACTAGTTCCAACTGATCACTGACCGTTCACAATAGCCACAGTGATGGACAATCCTTATACTCCCTTTGCTCCCACCCTGAAAAACTTCTTCGGTCGAGAGAGCGCCCAAGACATATTGCGTCTCAATAGATTGGGGCGACTTCTTGTACGATCTGTCGGGACTCCTGGGCGAGATGTACGCGCAACTGCCTGAGAAACATGGTACACGCGGCGGTCTCAAGCGATTCGCGAACACGCCACTTTCGACAACGACGGATTGATGATCTTGTCCGGGAGAGCCAACGCGCAGTGTTTGCGGATTTCAAGCCCGAGGAGCAGTTCCTCCTCAAACTGCTAGCACTGGCCTGGCCTGTGCCTCTCACGGCCCTGCAAATCAAGGAAAAAACAGAAGCCGCGGGGAAGATCCATCTTATTGACGTTGACCACTTCCTGCAGTCACTTGTGAGCCACAAACATCGCCCTGTAAAGTTTAACGAGGCTCAAAAGGCGTTCTCCATAACCCACGATCTATTTGCTGAGTATATTAGACGACATGAATGCAACGAGGAGCAGATAGAGTTGGCGGTGCTCCAGCGGTTGATTGACAGTGCACCACAGTTCTACAAAATGACCGCTACTCTTCTCACTGCCAGGCAACTTGCAAAGTTATGGCAGTATCGTGAGACACTGCGGCTTGAGCCAATGGTGGTTGAAGTAATTGTGACCAGTGAACTCGAGGAATCGGCCGGTGACTTTCGCTGGACCGGACTCCTGATGAACTCTCCCGCAGCAGAAACACGTTCTGCAGTGGCTCGGGCACTTAGCCGGTCGGGTGATGAAATGGAGTGCCTTCTCCTGGCGAAACTAGCCAACGATCCAGATTCGACAACTCGAACAATCTCTCGTCGCGCCTTGAAGTGGGTTCAGGCCAAGTGGACATGGGGTGATGAATGGAATCATGAGGCTTCAGGAATATAGCGAGGAGTCGTTCGGCTAGAACCAGCGGGAGACTACAACGGACAAAGACAAAAACGGAAAGCATGAGCCTTGAAGGAAACACAAATATGTGCTAAAATATTGATGACCTTCTGAACCCTATAAGTAAGATTGAGGGAGTAGAAAAATGGCGGACAAAGAGCAAAGCCTCGAAGAGTGGTTGGCGGAAGAGCAAGCGCGGCTAGATAAGGGGTTTACTTTCAAACCCCAACCCAGTTCTGCAGCGAGCAAACCCGGCGCGGCCGAAGGAATCATGGCCGGACTAGGGCTCGGTGCTGGTGTGGTCGCCGGGACGGTCGCTCCCCATCCCGATGCGGTAACTTTCGAAGGTGTCAAAGCAGCAGTCATCGTCAAGGCGTTGCGGTCAGAAATCCCGGACGACGATACTCGTGTTCAGGTTGACGAGGGTGGCGATGCGGTCGTGGTCACCATCCTGCAAAGCCAGGAAAGCCGCCCGCGCCAGTTCTCTCCGGCAGTGAGCGCGACCTTGATCGAAACAGCGGACACGTTGACGGTGACAGTCAGCGACCTCAGCCAGGGCGCCGTGAGAGGCGCACTAAGTTCCGTGGGGAGCACCGTGTTGGACCAGGGGAAGGGATTGCTCTTCAGGAGACGTGGCATCGGAGGTCTGCTCGACACGGCTGGTGACATAATGGAGAGCGTCAGCGACCTGATTGAGGACATTCAAGACCTGGGGTTGCCCAAACGGGTATGGGAAGTGATTGACCGCGTGGGTGAGGCGGCTGAAGAGGCATATCTCGACGAAAAGCGCAAAGAGCAAGAGCGGCAGCGGAAGCGGGAGGCGGCCGAGGGGGCGTGGACGCACTGCGAATCGTGTGGGCGAGCGTACAGGGAGGACGATGATAGGATGGACTGCCCCTCGTGCGGCGCTCCACGCGGCCCTAAACCGGCCTGGCTGAAGTAACATAGATAATCTGCTCTCCGAGTTGGCCGCTTGGGCCTCGCGAGCCGGCCCGCTAGTGCTGGCAAAACGACCGCCCCGACCTGCAACGGTTGGGGCGGTTTCGCGTTTGCTATTCGCCGACCATGACCTGTCTCTTCAGGTGGGCAGAGGTGTGGCTCCGACTACCGGTCACCGATCAGCAGTTGCATATAGTCGCCAATGTCGGCGAAGCCCTCCAGCGCCCAGGTGGCCTTGATTACCCGCTGTTGTCTCTCCGGTGTCAGCACCGCCGCCGCGTTGGCCCGGAACTTGGCGACGATGTCGTCGTCACTCATCGGGTTCTCCGGGCTGCCCTGGGCGTGGTCCACCTGCTCCTCGTAGACCGCCCCGCCAGTGGTGGTGATGCGCACGATAGCCCGCTTCACCGCCGGGAACAGGCCGTCAATCTCCGGGTCGGCCACGACCTTGATCCTGGGCAAGATGGCCCACACACGTGGGTCGCGCAACTTGGCCTCCTCGAAGGAACTGGGCAGCACGTTGCCGTCAACGACGGCAGCGGCGATGCAGTAGGGCAGACTGTGATCGGCCGTCTCTTTCGTCGTCGGCTGGTACTTTGACGGGTCGGAGAGAATATCGGCTCCACGGGTGGTGGTGCGCACGTGTATCTCCGCCACGTCCTCGGCGGCAATGGAGTGGGCGCGGCAGATATTCAGTACCGCCGTGATAGGCTGGTGAGTTAGCGCCTCGGTGGGGAAGGCTTTGTAGGAGCAGTCGGTGATGAGGAACTTTTTTCCCAATCCATCCACCAGCGTCTCGGTAGACCACTCGACGTTGCTTAGTACCTCGATCAGCCCCTCTTTGCCCTCAATGACCTCGACCGGGCCGGTGTAGCCCTCGCGAGCCAGGAGCGCGGCGCGCACGCCCGCCTCGGTCGCCATCGGGTCGGCGGTGTTTTTCATGTTCGTCAGGTGACCCGCCACGACGCCGCCCAGGGTGAAGTGGGAACTGGCGGAGATGCCGGCCGCCGCGACGGTCTGCTCCTCGCTCAAGCCGAGCAACCGAGCCACGACGAAGGGGGAGACGAACTGGGTCAGGCTGGCGTGGTGCCAACCGACCTCGCGGATGCCGGGGGTGGCGGCCAGGCACCAGCGCATCTCCAGTTCGTAGGCGATGAGGATGCCGACGACGACCTCCCGTCCATCCCGGCGTGCCACTTCCCCGGCGGCCAGCGCAGCGGGGATGATGTCAGATGGATGCGAGGGGTCCTGCTCCCAGTAGATATCATTATAATCTAATGCTCGCACCAGAAGCGCGTTCATCAGCGTGGCGTTGACAGCGTTGGTGCGGTGGCCGCTGCCGATGATAGTTGCCTCGGGCGTGCCACCGAGCGCGACAATGTGGCGGTGGGCGGCCTGCATGTCCTCATTGCGCACTGCGGCCAGCGCACAGCCGACTGAATCGAGCAGGAAACGCTTGGCCTCCCGCACCGCGTCGGCAGGGATGTCTCCGTACTGTAGACCCAGGGCGAACCGGGCCATCGCGTGGGTGATAGAGTTCATCTGCACGTCCTCCTTGGTTGGTTGGTTAGTTCTCGGTACAAAACGCTCAAAGACCCCGTCCCGGGAGCGGCCCACGCAGCGAAAGCTCCTTTTTGAGGCGGTTTCCTGGCCCAAGACGGGGGACCGGCCTTTCCCTCGGTCAGCCGCAGGTCGAAGCGGTCGCGGGCAGTGAGGTCGTCCACGGTGAGGCGGAACAGTCGTTGGGGCATGGGTAACCTCCGTTGTGTGGGAGGCCAGGGGTGGCCCTTTTCGCTGTTGATTGGATGGAACGCTTTGTATTGTACTCAGAAACGGCCCGCTGGTCAAATGGCGCTGCCGGGGCCACGAGTGGCTGCACCGGCTCATCGCTTCACCGCCAGGACAAATAGGGTCAGTCCGGCCTTGCTCTTGATGGCCTCAAAGGGGAAGGTCTTGTCGCCCTCGTCCAGGATCATCAGGATCTGTCTTGGAAAGCCGTAGGGAGCCAGCCGGAAGAACTGTGCTGCCAGCCAGGGGGGACTCCATTCACGTTCCGCCATTGCTTAACCTTCTTCGCTGTTCCACCGCCAACTGTTACTATCTCGGTGAGCACTGCCACAAGCGTGTCGGCGCTTGGCGATCAGATGAACCAACGTGATTGTCTGATGCTCATTTTATCACCTTCTGATTCGACGCCGCACCAGCCGGACGATGCCGGCCACGAAATTCACCCTGGGTACTCTTTCCACATAACGCCTGTACGCATCGCCGAATTTCTCGATGCAGCACTGGTCGGCTTTGAAAGTGTCCAGATAGGCCAACACCAGCGAAGCCAGGCCCAGGACCACGCTGGTCCAATGCTGCGCGATCAACATAACGCCCAGGTTGATCAACAGCCAGGCTGTGCCGCCCTGTGGATGGCGCACGATGGCGTAGACGCCGGTATCTACCAGGACCGTGGTTTTCATGTAACTTTGTCCTTTTGCCACGCTGCCCTTTCTGCGGAACGTGATGATGGGCAACCAGCCAAAGATCGCCGATGTCCACAAGCAGATCCACCCGGCCCATTCGAGCGCTTCGAATCCCGGTCGGTGGAGGAAGAAGGCCAGGACGATCTGCGCGACCGTCAGCACGCCCGCGATGGATGATAGCAGCCAGGGATTCAGGCCGTAGAGAAACTCTCGAAAGCGTCTCATATCAATTCCTCCTCGTGTGGCGGTGCCCATCCGTCAAAGTGACGGCGGAACCCACAGGCAGACCCAAACTCCAGTCACCAGCATAAACAGCGCGATCCCCATCACGACTCGAACAAACTCGCGCATTCTCTCCCTCCTCGGTGTCCATCCTATTTCTTGCACGTCCACACCTCCGAATTCGGTCATTGGCCATTCCAGCGGATCAGCGTTCATCTGCGCCCGATATTGTAGCAGAATAGGGAGCGTAGGGCAACAATTTCACGGCGAACGGTCAGATTTGGGGGGTGAATGGTCGAGGAGGAGGGCCAGGCGCGGGGGCGGGCCGCCTGAAAAGCGGCAAAAGAGGGCCAGCAGATTGGGGGTGCTGACCCTCCTCGTTACTTCTGCAATGAAGCGATAGGCCGGGCTGTCGGACTAACTATTCAAACTTGAAGCGCCACATAGCGATCAGGAAGAACAAGACTCCCACCCCGGCCAGCAGGCCCACCTGAGGCAGGATCTCCACCACACCGGCTCCCTGGCTCGTCAACTTGAGATAGCCCTCGATGGCGTGGGCGTGTGGGGTAAACTGGGACAGCAGGTGCAGGAACCCCTCCTCAGGGATGGGAATGATGGCGCCTCCCGCGGCTCCCAGGACGATGCCGATCACCAGGCCGACCGCATCCACCTGGCTGTGTGTCCTGGCCAACGCCGCCACCAACATGCCCAGCGATGTGGCCGCCAGCGCCAGCGCCAGCGTGACCAGCAGCAGTCCCAGGGGCGAGTTCCCCAGCGGCACGCCGAAAAAGACACTCCCCACGCCAAACACCACCAGCACCTGCAAGCCCACCACCAGCATGTAGGTCAGCATCTTGCCGGCGATGATCGAACCACGGTGGATGGGCGAGGCCAACAGGCGACGGAACGTGCCTTCCTCTTTCTCGGTCAAGATCGTGGCAGCGATGGTGCCCACAATGAAAAAGGCAAACATCACGGCGTAGGAGGGTACGGTATAGCCATGGGCGCTGTCCAGGCTTTGCGTCTCGACCCCTTCCAAATCCTCGCCTCTTACGGCGATCAGGGGATCCTCGAACATCTCCTGCAACTGGGTCATGATGACCCCCAGGATTAGCGCCTCCACCGTGCGGCTAATCTGGGGATCGGTCTCGTCAAAGGCTCCCGACTCGTCCATAACAGCCCTGATCCCGTACTGGATCTCCCCCTGATAGATCACCGGCGTCACCACGTCGTTCATAATCCCGGTGACGATGCTCCCATACTGTCGTTGGGTCGGGTCCACGATCACCTGGATTTTGGTCTGCTCATAGGCGTCTACCTTTTGGCTGAAATCGGCCGGGATAACGATGGCGGCCAGCGCCTCCCCGTCGGCCACTCGCTGATCGGCCTGCTCGACCGTGTCTGACTCCTCGACACGCAGCGCGTCAATCCCGTGGAGTATCTCGACCACCCGAGCGCTATACGGACCCGTGTCCTGGTTCACCAAATAAACCGCGATCTCTGGCGTGCCCCCGCCAAAGGCCGAACCAATGATCGAGGCGAACATGATCGGCATCAGAAAGAGCACTGCCAACTGTCCCCGGTCCTTGAAGAGAACCTGCAAATCTTTCCAGGCTACTGCCAAAGCGTTCCTAATCATGGTTGCTCTCCTCTAGTCAAACTCAAAGCGCCACAGGCCGATGGCGAAAAAGACCCCGGTGAAAACCAGCAGGGCCAGCATCTCAGTCGTGACGTCGGCCAGGCCCCGCCCGCGAACGATCAGGTCTTGATAAGCCTGGATCGCCCAATAGTGGGGCACCACCTTGCCGGCCGTGTCGAGCAGGCCGCCCAACAGAAACGGCGGAAAGAGGCAGCCCCCGACAGCACCCATTGTCCACAGCGCCAGGGTGCCCAATCCGCCGATCTGACCCTCGGTGCGGGCGATGGCGGCGATCAGGATGCCCAGGCTGGTGGAGCAGAGGGCCACTAGCAGCGACACCAGGACCAGTGCCAGCGGATCGCCCCCCAGCGTCAAACAGTCCAATCCTATCATGGGCAACACAAAGACGCTGATGCCAAAGATGACGACGATTTGGATCAGCCCGGTGACAAAGTTGGGGATCATCTTGCCGGCCAGCAGCGCCGCCTTGCTCATCGGCGCGGCCAGCAAGCGGCGAAAGCTGCCCTGTTTCTTTTCGGTGTAGATGGAGAGAGCGGTCGTCTGGGCCGTCAGAAAGACAAAGATGATGGTGTAACCGGGCACGTTCTGCTGGACGACGTTAGGCCCCTCAACCCGCTCGCTCAGGTTCTCAGGCTGCGTCTGCTCGACGGCCACCAGCGGTGCGGTCCTGGAGCGCTCGAACTGGCTTTGGGCCTGGGCCACGTTTTTTTCAGCCGTAAAGACCTGGAACTCGGGGGGCGATGCCGCCAGCATAGCGCCCATCTGCTCCAGGCTAGCGATGAGTTGAGTCTGTAGCGACATCCCTCGGCCCACGCCGTTGACTACCCGCAGCACCGATTCGGTCGTTGTCTCGTTGGCGTCGGGGTGGCTGACCAGGCGCAGCGTCACCGGGCGACCGGCGGCTACGTCAACCGTAAAGTTGGGCGGGATCGTCAACACCCGTTCGATCTCCAGGTCCTCCAGCAGGGCCTGCGCCTCGGCCTGGTCGTACAGCCTGACTTTTATCCCGCCGGCCTCATTGAGGGCGTCAATCAGGGCCTGGGCTGCCTCGCCGCCGGGGTCGAGGTTCACCACCGGCAACGTGATCAGGCTGTCCTCATCCCCGCCGATTAGCCCCTGCATCGCTGTGCTGAGCACGAGGATGAACACCATCGGCAGCAGGAACAGATTGATCACTGCACCCCGGTCCTTGAGAAAGATCTGCATATCTTTCAGGGCTATGTTTATCATAGTTTTCTCCTCACTCCCGCAGCTTTTTACCCGTCAGGTGCAAAAAGACGCTCTCCAGGTTGGGTTCCAGGATTTCCAGCGCGGCGATAGAGATGTCGCGCTCGTTGAAAAAGCCGATCATGTTGACCAGAGCCTGCTGGCTGTGCTCGGCCTCGATCTTGACGATGGTATAACCGGGGGCCGGCGCGATCTCGGCCACCTTGGCCTCTTGCCCTTCGGCCGGCGGTGGTGGGGCTGGCTGCGGCGCGAGGGTCGCCCGCTTGACTGCCGGCAACGTCGCCAGTTGAGCCAGCAGCGCGTCGTCCACCTGGTGCAGGCCGACCTGGATCACGCCCCCACCCAGCATGGCGATCAGATTCTTGATCGTGTCCAGGGCGACGATCTTCCCCTGGTCTATGATGGCCACCCGGTTGCATAGCAGCTCGACCTCTTCCATATAGTGGCTGGTGTAGACGATACTCATGCCCCGCTCGCGGTTGAGCCGCATCACGCTCTCAAAGATGTGGTTACGGCTCTGGGGGTCCACGCCGACGGTCGGCTCGTCGAGGAACAGCAGTTTTGGCTGGTGGACCAGGCCGGCGGCGATGTTGACCCTCCGCTTCATCCCGCCCGAAAAGGTCTTTATCGCGTCGTCGGCGCGGTCGGTCAGGGCGACGATGCGCAGCACGTCCTCCACGCGCTCTCCGAGTTCCCTGCCGCGCAGGCCATAGATGCGCCCGAAAAAGTTCAGGTTGGCCCGGGCGCTGAGCGTGGGGTAGAGGGCCAGGTCCTGGGGTACCAGCCCATTGATCTTTTTGACCTGGTCCAACTCTTTGACGATGTCGTAGCCGCCGACCCGTGCCGTGCCCGAGGTGGGCGGCAAGATGCCCGTCAGCATTGATATGACGGTCGTCTTGCCGGCGCCGTTGGGGCCCAGCAGGCCAAAGACCTCACCACGGCGAACGGCGAAACTGAGGCCGCGCACCGCCTCGACGCCGCCGTACCGCTTGACCAGCCCCTGTGCTTCAAGTATGTTTTCGCTCATCACGTACCTCCCATTTTCTTTTCACGCTCATTATACCCCGTCGGGGGTCGTTTGTGATGTGCCGGAAGGGGGATTGTGGGGACATAAAAAAGCAGGCCCTTTCAGGGCCCGCTGTGACGAAAGTCATACTCTCAGGGCACACAAGTGCTACAACAGTCCCATCTCCTGGGCCCTCAGTACCGCCTGCGTCCGGTCGCGCACTCCCAGTTTGGCCAGGACGTTGCTGACGTGGTTCTTCACCGTCCCCTCGGTGATAAACAACCGCTCGCCGATCTCGCGGTTGGAGAACCCTTCGGCTACCAGCGCCAGCACCTCCAACTCCCGCGCGCTCAACGGCTCGACCAGCGGCTGCTCGCGGCGACGGTGCTCCCGCTCGGTCAGGCGGGCGAACTCGGCCACCACCTTGCGGGCCACGGAGGGCTGGATGAAGGCCTCGCCCCGGGCGGTGGCGCGGATCGCCTCGGCCAGTTGCTCCGAGGGCACGTCCTTGAGCAGGTAGCCAACCGCCCCGGCCCGCAGCCCCTCGAAGACGTACTCGTCGTCGTCGAAGGTGGTGAGGATGATGACCTTGACCTCGGGGCAGGCGTCGTGGAGGCGACGCGTGGCGGCCACACCGTCGAGCACTGGCATGCGCACGTCCATCAGCACCACGTCGGGCCGCAAAGCCAGCGCCCGCTCTACCGCCTCGACCCCATCGCCGGCCTCACCCACCACGCGGATGTCGGGGGTCAGGTCCAGCAGCACGCGCAGCCCCTCGCGCATCAGTTGTTGGTCGTCGGCCAGGAGGACACGGATCTGCATCTATGCCGACCCCGCTGAGACCAGCCCAACCCCCTCAGCCTGCACGTTCTCGTACAGGGCGAAGCGGTGGCGGCGCATCTCGTCCCATCGCGCCTGGCCGATGACCCGGGGTTCGACGAGCACATCGTAGGCCAGCGATACGTCCGCTGCGACGTTACTGATGGCGTGGCGGAAGCGCCAATCTTCTTCGTCCACAACCAGCAGGATGTCAATGTCCGAGTCGGCATTGCTGTCGCCCCGGGCCTTCGAGCCGAAAAGACGCATCTGCTTCACCCGTTGCGGGTAGGCCCGCCGCACTCGCTTCAGAAATGCCTCGATGGCGCGTCGCTCTCGTTCGGGCAGAGATGAGAGTGTACGCCGGTTCACAGCCACTCCCTCTTCAGCCATTTGCACTTCCTCCTCTCTTGCTCATTATACCCGCTTTCGCCGCCGATGTGAAGTTAGCCATCTGGGCCACGCCGCCCTGAAGAGGCGGCGCTGGAAGTTTCATTCCCCCCGTGGGAGCGGGTCGGAGTGGGCACTTCCAGCCCCGGCACCTCCACCCGCAGCCGGAAGCCTCCTTCGGGGCAGTCACCGGCCTTGACTGAGCCCCCCAGCAACGCCACCCGTTCCCGCAGACCCAGCAGCCCAAAGCCCTCGGTCTCCTCCCCGCGCCGGCCTATGCCGTTATCGCTGATGGTCAGCATTACCCACTCCGGTTCGTAGGTCAACGTCACCTGGACAGCACTGGCGCTGGCGTGCTTGCGCACGTTGGTCAGCCCCTCCTGGGCAGCACGGTAGAGAGCCGTCTTGGTCTGGATCGGCAGCGGGTGGGTCTCTCCCTCAATCGTGAAAGTCGTCACGATCCCACTGACGCGCAGACTTTCCACCACCTCGCCGATGGCCTCGCCCAGCGCCGCCGTATCCAGCGGCGTGGCCCGCAGCGCCGCTACCGAGCGCCGCACCTCGGCCAGGCTCTCGCGGGCCAGATACTCCGCCTTGGCAATGGATTCGGCGGCCCGCCCAGGCTGCGTGGCGATGAGTTTGCGCGCCGCCTCCAGTTGCACGGTGATAGTAGTCAGGTAGTGGCCCAGGCTGTCGTGGATCTCGCGGGCCAGCCGGTTGCGCTCCTCGGCCACGGCCAGCGCCTCGACCTGGACGGCGTAAGCCTGTAGTCGGCGATGGGCGGCTTCCAGTTCGGCCAGCAATCGCTCGGCCCGTTGCCGTTCCCGCTGCTGCTGGGTCAGGGAGACACTGACGGCGATGAAGAAGACGAAGCCGCCCCCGTAAGAGAACAGCATGGCCAGCGCCGTCTCTACGTCACTCAATAGCAGATAGTCCAGGAACAGCGCGCCGGCGCAGAGCAGCGTGAAACCGCTCGCCTGGCGAAAGGTGAGCCGGAGATAGGCCGCAGGGACGACGATGAAGTAGAGAATGGGCAGATAGGGGTCCCCCCGGCCGACGAGCAGGATGGCAAAGATCAGACCGGCCTGGAGCAGCAGCGGGCCGCCGCGCTGCCAAAGCGGCCCGTTGGCATCGGGCATGAAGGAAATGGTGAGAGCGAAGGAGGCGAAGAGAGCGGTGAAGGCAGGCCATACGGCAGACTGGCGCAGTTCGGGGGCGGCCAATAGAGTGACAGCGTAGATGGCTGCCGTGGTGACGTATGCTGCGGCGAGCAGGAAGCGGCGGCTGGCTGGCGGCAGAGGAGTGGCGGGGGCGTCGTCTGCGATGGGGGAGCGCATAGGTTTCATTGCTCGTCTGTGCCTGCGTCAGAGTATGGGGGTGTGGGGGTATGGGAGGGTATGGGAGTGTGGGCGTAGTAGGGAGCGGTGGGTTCGCGCAACTTTGATGGACCGCACCAGGCGTTGGGGTTGGGAAACTGGTAGATTGGGAAACCGGGAAACTGGTAGTGGGTCTCTGTCACCCAATTTACCAGTTTACCAATATACCAATGTACCAACTTCGCCGCAAACGCCTGCTGATACACACGCAATTCCTTATAATGCTTCACCAGTGCCATTTAGACCTCCCGCACTCCCACACTCCCACACCCCCACACTCCCATACTCTCCCCTGTACTCCTCCGGCAACAGTTCGGCGATGTGGTGCATGATGAGGTCGGTGTACTCGCGCAATTTCTGGCTCCGCACCCGGCCGCTCTCGGGCAGACGGAAGGGCTTGCCGACGACGACCCGCACGCGGGTGCGCCGCAGTCGAGGCAGGTTGTGTTTGATCTGCTCGGTGCCGGTCAGTCCCACCGGCACGATGGGCACGTCAGCGCGGGTGGCCAGGTAGGCCGCGCCGGTTTTTCCTTTCTGTAGCGCGTAGGTGCCGCGGGCACGGGTGCCCTCCGGGGCCATCCCCAACACTTCCCCGCGCTTCAGCACATCCAACGCCTCCCGCAGTGCCTTACGATCCACCTCGCCCCGCCGCACCCATATCGAACCCACTATCGCCAGTATCGGGGCGTAGATCGGATTGCGCCTGTGCTTGGCCGCGGCGAAGGCACGGATCGTGTGCGGGCACACGGCCATCAGCAAAGGGGAATCGAAGGCGGCCAGGTGATTGGTCACCAGGATGTACGGTGGCTCGGCGGGGATGTTCTCCAGCCCGACGTACTCCCGACGAGAAATCAGGCCGAGGAGGACGTTGACGACAGCGCGCAAAACGCGGTACAGCACGGCTATCCTCCCATTGATGGTTTACTCAGTCAGGATGCGGCTCAACGCGACGACGTTAAAATCAGTGGGGACGTCACCGTGGTAGGTGAACAACAGGGTGAACGGCGCTGTCGCACCGGGCGCAAGTGGGCCCTCGGTCTCTACTGTCCCCTGTCGAAATCCGGTGACCAGTCCCTGGGCATCGTAGGTCGTCACGATTACGCTCACGTGACCGGCGGCCTGCTCTGCGCTGTCATTCCGCACTATGCCGCTCACCTGGAACTGCGAACCGGAGGGTTGGCTCTCTACCTCGGTCACGGTAATCGGCACATAGGCGGCGGCTAACGCTCCGGCCGCCTCGCCGCGGATAATCGTCACCTGTGGGCTGGCCCAGGTTGTGGGCGGGGCCGTGAACAGGATGCGGAACGGAGAGCGGCTGCCAGGCGGGATCAGGTCCACCGCTGCAAGAGCGTCCCCGGCCATCAGCGCGGCCCCCGTGTCATCGTGGAGCGTGACGCGCACCAGCACGTTGGTCAAAGTGAGAGCGGTAGTGTTGGTTATCTCACCCAGACATTCCAGACCGCCGACGGGCGTCTCGTAAAAGGCGACGGCTTGCGCGCTAAATGGCAGCGGCGTGGGAGTGGGTAGCAGCAGGCCGAGTGTGGTTTCGGTCGTTTCCTCGCCGATGGGGATGACGAGTTCCTGGCCGATTTGCAGCAACAGTGGATTCTCGATGTCGTTGGCCGCCTGGAGCGCCTGCAGGCTCACCCCGTACTCGTAAGCAATGCTCAGCAGCGTCTCCCCTTCCTGGATGACATGAGTGACGGGCGTGGGGGTGATGGTCGGTGTCGCCGTGGCGGCCAGTGGGAGGAGCGGCGCCGTGGCGGTTGGGTGGAACGTGGGTGTGGACGCTGCCAGCGCCGAGGTTGGCGCGCTGGCAATCGTGGACGGCGTGACGACGGTTGGCTGGGGGGTGATTACCTCGCCACAGGCCGTCAACGTCATCAGCGCCATTGCCAGAAAAATACATCGGATGAAAGGGGTCTCCAGATCAAGCATCGTCTTCTTCTTCGCTCTTACGCATTACGCATTAGATTATACCACATCCACCGCCACACGCTAGCGGCGGAGTATAAAAAAAGACCAAGAGGCTGGAAGCGCACATCCCGCTTTCCCCTCCTGGTCACAACGTTTCGGAAGCAGAGCGGGCGACGAGACTCGAACTCGTGACCTTCTCCTTGGCAAGGAGGTGTTCTACCAACTGAACTACGCCCGCTTAAGACGAAAATATTATACCATAGGTTCCAAAGCGCGCAAGTCTGGAAAGAGCCCTAATGTCATCAAGTTAAGGATGAGCCAGACTTCGGAAGTCTTAAAAGTGCTCTACCCAACGGCTTTTGACGCAGTTCCGGGCTGATTTCTCCTTCAAAATCTCCGACGGCAGACTTCCGAAGTCTTAACTTGATGACATTGGGAAAGAGCCCACACTGCTCGCTTGCGGTTTATCGCCAAACAGCCTATAATTACGGCATCGCCATACGAGGAGCGGACAGTATGCCCACTGAACAGATCAGCCCCACCGGGGAAGAAATGCCCGAATTCTTTGCCGACCAGGAAGTGAATCCGATGGCGCAGATGCTGGACCAGTATCTTTCCCTCAAGCGTCTCAAGCGAGGACAAATCATTACGGGAACAGTCATCCGCGCTGGCCCCAATGAGATTATCGTAGACGTCGGCGCCAAGTACGAGGGCATCGTGCCGAGGTACGAGTTAGAGAAAGTGTCGCCAGCCGACCGGGATGCCATCCACGTGGATGATGAGGTATTGGTTTACGTTGTAGACCCGGAGGATGACAAAGGCAACATCATCCTCTCACTCGCGCGCGCCCAGATAGCACGCGATTGGTGCGAAGCGCAGCGTCTCTTCGAAAGCCAGGACATCGTCGAAAGCCAGATCACTGACTGCAACAAGGGTGGCGTGACTGTACACGTTGGCAAACTACGTGGCTTCGTGCCGGGTTCGCAGTTGGCCTCCTCGCGTATTGCCGCTCAGCCATCTGCTGGTTCAAGCGGTGAGAACCGTTGGGCAGCGTTGGTCGGCCAGACCCTCAAACTGAAGGTCATCGAAGTTGACCAGGAGCGCAACCGGCTGATTCTCTCCGAGCGGGCCGCCGTACGCGATTGGCGTAAGAGCCAGCGCGAGAAATTGTTGAGCGAACTGGCCGAGGGCGATGTGCGCCGGGGTCAGATCATCAACCTGGCCGATTTTGGCGCTTTCATTGACCTGGGCGGAGTGGACGGGCTGGTGCATCTGTCCGAACTTTCCTGGAAGCGCGTCGCGCACCCGCGTGAAGTGGTGGAGGTGGGACAGGAGATCGAGGTCTACGTGCTGGGGGTGGATCGGGAACGCCAGCGGGTGGCCCTGAGTCTCAAGCGGTTGCAGCCCGATCCCTGGGTCTCTGTCGAAGAGCGTTACCAGAAGGGGCAATTGGTCGAAGGGGTCATCACGCGCCTCACCAAGTGGGGAGCCTTTGCCGGCATCGTTGGCGATGAGGTTATTGAGGGGCTGATCCACATATCAGAACTGGACGACGGCCCCGTCGTTCATCCCCGTGACGTCGTACAGCCTGGGCAGGCCGTCACGCTGCGTGTGATCGGCGTGGATGGGGCGCGCCACCGCATGGCGCTGAGTCTCAAACAGGTAGCCGCAGGGGAAACCCCGGATCAGGATTGGAAGGCGGTGCTCGCGGCTGAGCAGCCCGAATCCACAAGTCCTCTCTCAGCCGCGCTTTCTGAGGCCATGGCGTCTTCAGAGGATACAGACGTGCCTTCTCAATAATTTGGGGTAGGGGCAGACCCGTGTGTCTGCCCCAGGGACGAACACACAGGTCCGCCCTTTTTGGGAAGATACAAAGAGACGTACCGTAGACAGCGGGAAATGAGGCGAGTGGCACTATGGACAAGTTGATCAGATTCTTTACCAGCGAAGCCCGACGAGCGCTCGAGTTGGCCCAGCAAGAGGCCAAGCGTTTGCGCCACGTGCAAATCGGCACCGAGCACCTCTTGCTGGGGCTTTTGCGTGAGGAGGAAGGGAACGCCAGCCGTGTGTTGCGCGAAATAGGACTGCAATCTGGCGATGTGCAGAACTGGGTCGAGCGGCTCAGCACTATGCGACGGCGCCAATCCTTGCTCGACAGGGAACTCGCTCTCACACCCCGCACCAAGAGGGTGCTGGAATTGGCGAAGGACGAGGCTAAACGCCGGGGCGACTCTCGGATAGATACGCACCACATTCTACTGGGGTTGGTGCGCCAGGGTGACGGTACCGCCCTGGAGGTACTCGGTCACCTGGGCGTCACAGGCAAGCAAGTCCGCCGCTACACCGACCGGATGTTGCAACGACAACCGGTCTACGCCGGCAAACAACGGCGCAAGCCCGCCAAAACCCCGCTGATAGACAAATTAGCAATTGACCTGACCGCCCTGGCCGAACAGAATAAACTGGATCCGGTCATTGGCCGGGAGATAGAGACCGAGCGCATGATCCAAATCCTGGCCCGGCGGACGAAAAACAACCCGGCGCTCATCGGCAAGCCCGGCGTGGGCAAGACGGCCATCGTCGAAGGATTGGCACAGCGCATCGCCACCGGTGAGATTCCCGGGCCGTTGCTGGATAAGCGTGTGTTTCAACTCGACGTCGGCGCGTTGGTGGCCGGGACGATACTCCGGGGGCAGTTCGAAGCGCGTCTCAAGAGAGTCATCGCCGAAATCAAAGAGAGTGACAGTATCCTGTTCGTAGACGAGGTGCATATGCTGGTCGGGGCTGGAGCGGGCGGTTCTGCGGTGGACGCGGCCAACATTCTCAAGCCCGCCCTGGCCCGGGGCGAATTGCAGTGCATTGGCGCGACTACGTTGGAGGAGTATCGCAAGTACATCGAATCGGACGCGGCGTTGGAGCGGCGCTTTCAGTCCATTACGATTGAGGAGCCATCGGTCGAGGAGACGGTCGAGATTTTGCAGGGCGTCCGATCTGCTTATGAGCAACATCACGGACTGCACATCAGCGACGAGGCACTGGAGGCCGCAGCCCGGCTTTCGGCCCGTTACATCTCGGACCGCTATCTCCCGGACAAGGCGATTGACGTGATAGACGAGAGTGCCTCTCGCGTGCGGATGCACAAGGCGCCCAATGCCAAAAGTTTGCGGGAGATGTTCGCCAGGCTGAAAATCGTGCAGCGGGCCAAGGACAAAGCCATCGAGGATCACCGGTACGAGGATGCCGCCGTACTGCGGGATCAAGAGATAGAATTGCAGGAAGGGTTGGAGGCCCTGCGCACCGGTTGGGAGACTGATTTTCTCAAAAACGGGGTCGTCGTCAGTCCCGATGACATCGCAGAAGTGGTCTCGATGTGGACCGGCATCCCATTGACCCAGTTGCACGGTGATGAGACGGAGCGACTGCTGCACATGGAGGAAGGTCTGCACCGGCGTATCGTCGGCCAGGACGAGGCCATCACTGCGGTCGCCAAGGCGGTGCGCCGGGCCCGGGCCGGACTCAGGGACCCGCACCGGCCCATCGGTTCCTTCATATTCCTCGGCCCCACCGGGGTGGGCAAGACGGAACTGGCCAAGGCGCTGGCCGAGTTCATGTTCGGCAGCGAAGACGCACTGTTGCAACTGGACATGTCCGAGTTTATGGAGCGGCACACGGCGGCCCGGCTGGTCGGAGCGCCCCCTGGCTACGTGGGCTACGAGGATGCGGGCCAACTCACCGAGGCTATCCGCCGTCGCCCCTACTCCATCGTCGTTTTCGACGAGGTCGAGAAGGCGCATCCCGAGGTCTTTAACATGTTGTTGCAGATCATGGAAGAAGGTAATCTCTCTGACGCCCGAGGGCGCAAAGTGGACTTTTGCAACGCGATCATTATCATGACCTCGAACGTCGGGGCGGAGATGATCAAGCGCGAGACGAGTCTGGGCTTTGCCACACCCCGCGATGAGACAGCA
>JADHWW010000011.1 GCA_016783285.1 Anaerolineae bacterium | reverse complement strand
TGGAGAATATGATCTGGTACGACACCAAGTTGCGCGAGGATGATTACGTCATCGGCGCGACGATGTTCACCATCGGTTCCTTCGGCAGTTGGGAGGACTACGACTACGAGGAACTATTGTGGCCTGGCCATCCCTATGGTGGACAGAATTTCCTCGACTACATCGTTTCGCTCAAAGATGCATGAGCACTCCGCACCAGCGACTTCACTGCCAGGCTCAACAAGTAGGCAGCCCCGGCGACTAAGATGATCGTCGCGCCGGAGGTCAGGTTCAGGAAGTAGGTGAGCGGTAGCACACTGGCCACGTGCTGCAGCAGTCTGGGCATCACATCTACGGGGAAAAACGGACCGCAGATGAAGAGCATGGGCAGGTAGATGGCGTGCGCGGCGGCCGAGGCGGTGTCCGCGTTGTTGATCAGGCTCGCCAGGGCCAATCCCATAGCAGTGAAGGCAAAGGTGCCGACGAGCAGCGTCGCCAGGAACCAGGGGACGCTGCCGGCGACCTCGACGCCGAAGAAGAGAACTCCCACGCCGGTCAGCAGCAGAACCTGGAACAGGATGACCGTGCCGGCCGCCAGCACCTTTGCCCCCAGCAAGGCCCACGCTTGAAGGGGCGTCCCCCTCAGCCGCTTCAGGATGCCGTCATCGCGCTGGCGGACCAGGGTGGTGCTCATGTTCAGGAAAGCGGCGGCCATCACCGACATCCCGATTATCCCAGGGAGCAGGAAAGCGACGTAGGAGACGTCCCCCACGCTGGCCTCCCTGTTCAGATAGCCAAAGAGCGACATCATGAGCAAGGGGAAAAGGGCGGTGAAGAATACCTCCTGCTTGTTTCTCAGGAAAAGTCTCAGTTCGACCTCCAGTTGACGATACAGGACTTTCATTCTCGTATCCTCCTCCCGGTCAACCTGATGAAAACGTCTTCGAGCGTCGCCCCCTCGACCCGCAAATCTCGTAGGGCCAGACCATCCCTCTCGGCCAGGGCCATCAATTCCCTGAGCACGGGTTGCGTTTCCCGGACGTAGAGAACAAACTCTCCTCTGTCCGCTTCGAGCGCCTTATCCACGCCCGGGATCCCCTCCAGCCTGGCTGAATCCATCGGGCCGCTGGCCACGAACTCGATTCTGTGCCTGGCGTCCAGGCTGGCCATTAACCGCTTGGGCGTATTGAGGGCGATGATCTTGCCGTGGTCAATGATGGCCACCCGATCACACAGATTCTCCGCCTCCTCGATGTAGTGGGTGGTCAGGAAGACGGTCTTGCCCTTCTCGCGGGCCAGCCTGATCCACTCCCAGATAGCGCGCCGGGACTGGGGATCGAGACCGGCCGTGGGCTCGTCCAGGAACAGGAGTTCGGGGTCGTTCATCAGTGTCAGGATGAAGGCCAGCCGCTGCCGCTGCCCGCCGGAGAGCTCGCGGACGAAGGCCCACTTCTTCTCCTCCAGGCCGATCATCTCCAGGAGCGCGTCGGGGTCTACGGGACGGCGGTAGTAGCTGGCGAACAGCCGCAGCAGTTCGCCCACTCGGAGATCAGGATACAGCGAGGTCTCCTGGAGCATGATGCCGATGCGCTCCTTGAGCTCGTAGCCATCCTTGCGGGGGTCGAGGCTCAGCACAGTCACGCTCCCGCTGTCGGGCTTCCTATACCCCTCGATGATCTCGATGGTGGTGGTCTTCCCGGCCCCATTCGGCCCCAGGAAGCCAAAGATCTCGCCCTGCTGCACCTCGAAACTGACGCCGTCCACGGCTTTCACGCCCCGCCCTGAGCCTGCCGAAGGGTCGCCGTAGTATTTGCGCAGGTCGTCAACCGTAATCACGCTCATTTCTCGTCTTCCTTTGTCTCCACCACGTGTAGGCGATGAAGCCTAACTGGGCCAGCAGGATGACGGACCAGGCCGCGACCTGGTTCCAGGTGAACTGCATTCCCCCCATCAAGGTGCCGATTGACGAGGCGACACTCCAAACCAACGGCCACACAATCAGCAGGTTGGAAGTCAGGCGGAAAATCACGGCGTAGAACAGCCCGGAGATCAGCAGTACGATCAACCCGGCGGGCGGATAGGTGCCAATGTGGTAAGCGGCGAAACTCAGCCCGGCCAGCAGCACACCCGGCACGATGCCAAAGGCGCGGTCGAACCGCAGTTGCAGCCAGGCGTGGACGAAGAACGGCTCCCATAGAATGACGGCGTTGAAAAGCACGTGGGGCACCCAGTCTACACCGGCCGCCATTTGCCGCAACCGGAACGAGGAGAAGGCAGCAAGCGCCACGCCGATCAACAGGCTGGGGAGCCAGCGCCGCGTGGTGATGCCCAGTTCACTCAACGGCTGTTTGCGGTGGTAGGCGATCCACCACACAGGGAACAGCACGTTGAGGCCCAGATTGGCCAGCACCCCAAAGACCAGCACGTCGTCCCATCCGCCTCCTAGAAGGTGGGTGGTGGTCCAGTAGGCCGCAATCATCGCGACTTCGGTGAGCAACGCTACAAGCGTGTCGGCGTTTGGTGACCAGGTGAACCAGCGCGGTTGTTTGGCACTCATTTCATCACACTCCTGATTCTCTATTTCGACACCGTACGAGCCGGATGATGCCTGCCAAGAAATTCACCCTCGGCACCCATTCCATGTAGTGCCTGTACGCATCGCCAAACTTTTCGATGCAGCGCTGATCGGCCTTCAGCAGGTCGAGATAGACCAACACCATCGCCGGAACCCCGAGCGCGACGCTGGACCAATGTCTCGTGATCAGCATCAAGCCGATGCAGATCAGCATCCACGCTGCGCCCATTTGCGGGTGCCGGACGATGGCGTAGATGCCGGTATCCACCAATACCATGGTTTTGATGTAGCTTTTCCCCTTGGCCACGCCGCCCTTTCTGCGGAACGTGATGATGGGCAGCCAGCCAAAGATCGCCGATGTCCACAGGCAGATCCACCCGGCCCACTCGAGCGCTTCGGGACCCGGTCGGCGAAGGAAGAAAGCCAGGACAATCTGTGCGACCGTCAGCACGCCCGCGATGGATGACAGCAGCCAGCGATTCAGGCCGTAGAGAAACTCTTGAAAGCGTTTCATTTCGATCTCCTCGTGTATTTGATCCGTCGGGTCGTACAACCCCACCACAGATGGCGGCGCTCTATAGCGACGCGATGATGAGCGTAGCCGCCGTGCCTATTCCTACCACTAGCTTGACCGCGCCTTCAATTCGCCACACGTTCGATTTCGGCAGCTCCGCAAGGAACGTTTCCTGTTCCATCTCCTGTGCAAACTCATCTACCTTCTCCTCTGATCAGAAAGACCTGGCCGATCTCTCGCTCCAACGCGGCGGCGTCGCGCAGCATGTTCGCGATTTGCTCTGCCTCGGATTGACCGGCAATACCGTCCTCCAACGCCGCCAGCGCGTCTATGTAGAGGGCTGCTGCCTCGTCGAACAGGTCGGCGGCGCGCTCGACATCCGCCTCCCCGGTGAACGCTGTGTGCAGGTAGGTCGCGTTGCTGTGGCGCGTGTAGGCTGCGGCCCCTACCCCGCAGCGCAGACTGCCAAAGTCGGTGTTGGTGAGGTCCAACTCGGCCCAGTGCTCCTCAACCCAAGTCGCCAGCACCTCGATGGCATCCGCTCCCTGGCGTGGCCCGTACTTCGACTCACCGGCGAGCAACTGCCCGTCGCGTGCCCAGATTGGATCCAGGTCCTGCTCGACTGGCCCTGTTTCAAAGAGAGTAAGTGCGTAGTTCCAGGGAGACGAGAACCTCTGGTTCCAATCCGCCACCGCGTCCAACAAGGTCTGGTCGGAGACCTGGATACCCTTCTCGCCGGGCGGCAGGTGGCGCGAGTCGATCACGGTCTCGTAGTAAAAGAAACCGTCCGTGTCGTAGCCCACCAATACCTCGCTGTGGGCGCTGGCGCACGGCTCCATCTCCGGCAGCACGCAGCCGTTCAACGCCACGCGCACTACGTAGCCCTGGGAGAGGTAATAGCGCACCGCGTCGAGGTACAGCGATGGATTGTCGGTGACGTAGTAGCGGCGCACCAGTCCCAGGTAGGGGGCCGCAACGCCAAAGCCGGCCTCCGGGTCAGTGTAGGGCATGAACTCCCATTTACCCGGCTCCCTGAACGCCCCGTAGGTGAACCCCATCAGGAAGCAGAAGTGACCGATGGGTTCGTTTATGCCCTGCTGCGCCGCGATCATGGCCAGGCTGTTGGCCTGGCAATACCACTCCCGCGTGGCGATCCAGGGGATGTCGTCCAGGTGATGTTCGGCCGGAAAACTCCCGACGTCATCCCGCGCAAGTTCTATCGGCTCGCGGGTCTGCTGAATGTACATCCTGGCGAAGAAACCCGGCGCTGCCAGCCACAGAACCACACGGGCGATTGCCAGCATCGCCACGACGACGCCGAGCACCAGCCACACCGTTCTCTTACGTCTGTTTCGCTCCATGCTCTCATCCTTTCCTTACGTTGGGTCTTGCCTGGCATCCTACATCAGAATGACGGCGGAACCCACAGGCAGACCCAAACTCCAGTCACCAGCATAAACGGCGCGATCCCCATCACTACTCGAACAACCTCGTGCACTATCCCTCTCCCTGGCGTCCAACTCATCTCCCGCATATCCATACCTCCGAATCTGGTCATTGGTCATCGTTCATTCCAACGGTCATCATCATGATAGCAAAAACTCGGCCGGAAGTCTACACTTTCCGGCCGAGTGGTCGAAATCGGGGGGTGAATGGTCTGGAAGACAGGGCAGTTGGACTTTAGGCGTGCACGCCCCCACGCTCTTCCAGCAACAGTTCAGCGAAACGTTGCACGATGAGATCGGGGCATACCTTGTCGAGTACCGGGTGCTGGTACTTGATGATCCCAACTATGTCGCGGAGACCGGCCGGGGCGTTTACGGCTGGTGGGGTCTCTGCTGCATGGAGTGCCTGCGCCAGGTGCAGGAGACACCGGAATTGATTTGGCTGGATTAGGCGACTACCGGACACCACCCGCTGTCTGCAGATCGCGGTCCAGCCTATCCAGATCAACCGACAAGACGCCGTGGTCCTGGGCGAGGGAGCAGGCCGCGTCGGTGAAACCGGCACGGGCAAAGAAGGCGTAGTGCACCGTCCATCCCTCACCGATGGCGTCAGTTAGATCCCGTAAGAGCCTGACCGTCTTCTCTTCGAGCAGGTTGCGGATCACGTCCCGCCTCACTCGATCCGCCCCCCACTTGCACTCCCCCAGCAAAATAGCCCGCTCCCGCCAGTTCACTGCCACCACATCGACCTGCACCCGGCGGCTCCAATGACTGCCCACATCCTGCGGCTCGAACGGCAACCTGCCCGCCCGACCCTGTTCGGCAACCCACTGGCGGCTCAATTCCTCGAACGCTGTCAGTCCGACGAACGGTCGCAGGCCCTCCCGGATGAGCGGCAGAACCCGCTCGGGCCGGTAGGTCAACTCGTCGCGGAAGGGGGCGAAAAAGCGGAAGTAGAAACGGAAGTAAGGAAGGTCGGTTCAGCGATGAACATGCTACCTGGGGCCAGGATGACCTCCCGGATGTTGTCGCTGAGCGAGCGCTGCGGATCGAGCCACTCCAGGTAGGCCGGCACCCCACCCACCACCGCGTAGGCCGCCACCCGCTCCTCCACCGGCCAGCCGGGCAGGAACTCGCGCAGGTCGGCGAAGGTCAGAGGCCGCAGGTGCCACTGGCCGGTCAGACGCCCGAAGAGCGGAGATTGGCGAGCCTGCAGCGTCTCCATCGCGTGGACGTGGGAACCACACAGGACGATGATCGTTTGTTGCGTCTTGAACTGCTGATCCCAGGCGTGTTGGAGCGACGAAAGCATTGCCGGGTCGGCCTCGGCACCGTAGGTGAACTCGTCCAGGATGAGAATGTGGCGGTGGTCGCCGAGGAAGGCAGCGATAGCCTGCCAGCAATCAGCCCACGTATCGAAGGTAGGAGCCCGGGCTGGCTCGACGCCCATCACGCGGGCGAAGAGCTTGCGTCGTTGTATCAGTCACTCACTTTCCCAAAGTGGGGCGTGAAGCCCCAAAACAGGCCAAAATTGACTCTCAAGTGGGGCAAAAACACAAAAAACCCACCTTTCCAGGCGGGTCTATCCCTAAGGTGCCGAGGGACAGATTTGAACTGTCGACTCCCTGATTTTCAGTCAGGTGCTCTACCAGGCTGAGCTACCTCGGCGCGCTGATATTCTATCCCAAATAGCCGGATTGTCAAGCGAATAGTCGCTTCAAGGGATAACGGAACCCCGGCACGACGTCACCACCGTCCAGGTCATCCTCGACGGTCAGCCGCCGCGCCTCCATCGGCGGATGGTACTCCATCACCGTCTGGCTGGCGGGGTAGACCAGCCAGAGCAACTGCGTGCCGGCTCGCAGGTAATCAGCTACCTTCTCGTGAACCTGCCGGGCCGTTTCTGAGGGAGAGATGATCTCGATCACCAGGTCAGGAGCGATGGCCCAGAACCCTTCCGGCTCTCCTTCAGGGGGAATGCGCTCCTGCCGCACGAAGGCCACGTCCGGTGCGCGAATGGTCAGTGGCTCGGCCTCCAACTCGAAGCCAGGCTCAGCCGTGTAAGCCTCGCCCAATTCGTGCTCTTCAATGTAGCTACCAATTGCTCGCACCAGACGCGCAGCAAACTTGCCGTGACGGACGCCTGCCGGTGGCATCATCATTAACTCTCCTCGTACCAATTCATAGCGGTTCTCGTCGCCGGCCAAAGCCAGCAGGCTCTCGGCTGTCCAGACCTCATCTTCCTGCTTTTCCTGAGACGTCTTCCGCCGCACCGACATTGGAACAGCCACCGCTGGAGCCGGGCGCCTTGATTCGACCACAGCCTGAGACATCGGCTCACCTCCTCATGACTATCATAGCACAACCTACTTCTCTCGTCAAAAGCCCATCCACCTACGCCAGAGGAACGCTGGTGAAGGTTCAGGGTAGGTGTTCAGGGGGTAGCGCTGGCTGAGCATTGCCCTGAGCAGCAGAGCGTATCGAAGGCTAGCCCTGGAGCGTAGCGGAGAGGGTGTATCGAAGTCAAGCGGCCCTTGGAGGTCAATTTCCAGGCGAGTGGGGCTGCCAACCGACAGTCAGTATTAGTGACCGCTGGCAAGGTCGTTGCAGTGACCAATTGCCAGGCGGATGGAGCATAACTGTGAGGAGTTCTCTCTTGGCTTTAGTACTACAACGTTACTTTCCTTGCTGCTCGCGTCGGATCTGGCGATCCGCTCCGAGCGTGTGTAGACATCTCTTTTGGACAAAGTCACGTTGTAGTATTAGGATTCGTAACTGCTCAGCCAGTCATAAATAGAACACGGATCAACACGGATCATACGGATGTACACAGATAAAGATAAAAAATCTGTGAGAATCCGTTTCACCTGCCTGTTAGCAGACAGGTCTGTGTGTATCCGTGTGCTATTGCTTGTTTTGGGAAGAGACTGAGCAGTTTAGTCGAATGAACGAAAAACGTCAATGAAACGGATTCATTATCTAAAAGTCTCAAGGGCTGGCGCATAAACAAGCGCTACCCACCGGCCACCTGCTCGCCGTAGGTCAGCAGCGCTTCGACCATACCCGGCTCGCGCGCCTCGGCGTAGACGCGCAGCACCGGCTCCGTACCTGAAGGGCGGATCAGGAGCCAGGAGTCGTCGGACAGCAGATACTTGACCCCGTCGAGCGTTTCCACCTCGACGACCTCCTGCCCGCCCAGGGATTGTGGTACATCCTCAGTCAGCCGGGCGACCATGTCCGCCTTAGCGACGGGACGGCGCAGTGGCATGTCGCGGCGGGCATAATGGGCTGGGCCGACGTCAGCCTGGAGGCCAGCCACCAGTTCATGCAGAGGCGCACCGGCGGCAGAGACGATCTCCAACAACAGCAGCCCCATCAACACGCCATCTCCCTCTGGAATGTGGCCCTTGATGCATATCCCGCCCGACTCCTCCCCCCCGATGAGCACATCGCTGTTCAACATGTGGTCGGCGATGTAGTCAAAGCCCACGGGCGTCTCCAAAAGCGGTAGGTTGTAGCGCGCCGCCAGGCGGTCCACCATGCGAGTGGTTGAGACGGTCTTGACGACTGCTCCATTCCATCCTCGCTCCTCAACCAGATACCGGAGGGCCAAGGCGAAGATATGATGCGGGTCCACGAAGTTCCCGTGGGCGTCCATCGCGCCGATGCGGTCTCCGTCTCCGTCGGTGGCCAGCCCCAGATCGGCGTGGTAGGACTGCATGGCCGCCCCCAATGCGCTCAGGTAGTGGGCCATAGGCTCTGGGTGAATGCCGCCAAAGCCAGGGTTCATCTCGCCCCGGATTTCGTGCACCCGGCATCTGGTGCGGGCCAACATATCAGCGATGCACTTACGGCCCGATCCGTACATCGCGTCGGTAACCACCCGCAGTTCGCCATCCGAGATCACATCCAGGTCTACCAGTTGACTGAGATGCTCGTAGTAGGCCCAGGCCGGGTCGAAGCGGCGGATGAGCCCCTGATCCAGCGCCACTTGATAGTCCATCACGTTAGGCCCACGAGCCATCTCCTGGTTGCGCACCAGGTGTGCCTCGACGCGATCCACCTGCTCCGGCAATGCCGCCCCGCCAAAGGCGGCCTTGAGTTTGACGCCGTTGTAGCGCGGCGCATTGTGGCTGGCGGTGATCATCACACCAGCAGTAGCCCCTTTGTGGACAACGGAGTAAGAGATAGCAGGGGTGGGAGCATCGGCGCGGGTGAGGTGGGCAACGATCCTGTTACCAGCCATGACGCGGGCCACCTCAGTCGCGTAGCGATCAGAGAGGAAGCGGGTGTCGAAGCCGACGACGACCTCGGGCTGACCATTGCCGGTTTCCTCCAGCACGTAGTCGGCGATGGCCTGGGCCACCAGCCGCAGGTTGGCGAAGGTGAAGGTATCAGAGATGACGGCGCGCCACCCGTCAGTGCCGAATTTGATAGTCATAACGAACCTCCTTGAATAGTTTTGGGGGTGCACCGCCGTGAACAGACGGTGCCGGGCTGGATTTCTACTTAGTACCGACTCTTTCAGGCTGGTGTGGTCCAACCTTCCAACTCATTTTAACCAGGCCCGAATGGTTTGTCTACGAAACAAGGCAGCAAAATCTGCGGCGATGGGAGAAGTGTACCATGAACAAACCAGTTTGTCCAGCGCCAGCAGGCCGCTGCTGCGGCAGGTGAACTGAACGTTCTTGTTCACCAGATTTCTTCTCGTTCCTCGCTGGTAAAAAATCGATGCTGCCAAGGCTGTGCCTGTTCCGTTGCTGAGTGCCCGACCAGTTGCGCCTCGGCTGTCTCCTGTTCCTGTATGGATGGTGACAGACGAGCATAGCCTTCCACTGTCTTATCGAGACGCAGGTATCGGCGCCCAATGTGCCGCATTACAGTGCCCAGTTGTGTGCGGCACGCTTGCCAGAGAGGGAAAACCTCCAAATCACCCAGATCCAGCAACTCAGCGCCAGTGCAAGGTCCGTGTGTTGTCAGGAGATCACTGACATTCAACTCTAGACTCTATGTGTGATACTGCGACTTCAGGCGCTCGACGTGTCGATAATAATCGAGGCGGGCTAGTTTTGTCGCGGCCGCCTCGTCGAGGATCACGGTCGCGGTCCCAGGATGCAACTGGATAGCGGAAGCGGTCACCTGCGACGTTACCGGCCCCTCCAAGGCCCGCGCCACGATATCCGCCTTCCTGCTGCCCGAGGCGAGCATGAGCACGTGACGCGCTTCCAGAATGGTCCCGATGCCCATCGTGATCGCGAAGTGCGGCATATCCTCCCGCTTGCAACCCGCCTTGCAGTAGAACAACTCCCAGTTATCGGCCAGCGTCTGTTTCGTCAGGGCCACGACTTGCGTCCGAGAGGCCAGCGATGTGCCTGGCTCGTTAAATCCCCAATGACCGTCTCTGCCAATACCCAGGAGCTGCAAGTCAATCCCGCCGGCCTGCTGGATCGCGTCTTCATACCAAGCGCAGAGTGCTTCCGAATCCTCAGTCAGCCCATCAGGTACGTGGGTCTGCTCAAGAGGAATCTCAATCCCCCGAAACAGTTCCTCCCACATGAAACGCGCATAACTCTGATCCTCCGCATACGGCTTGGAAAGGTCTTTGCCAATCCCCAGGTATTCGTCCAGGTTGAAGGTCGTAACGCCTGAGAAATCCAACCCCTCCTCACGATGCATGCGCACGAGTTCTCTGTACGTCCCGATAGGGGTTGAGCCTGTCGCCAGGCCCAAAACAGCATTCGGTTTCTCGCGCACCAGCGCGGCGATGATCCTCACCGCACAGATGCTCATTTCCTTATAGTTGCTCCTGGTTAGCACATCCATGCTTATTCCTCCTTGTAGTTGTTGTAGTTGCTCCTGATTAATGCTTCCATGTATCACACATGGTCTCAGGGCAATATAGACTCTGCGGCGGTCGCTGCCACGCCTCTGTATTCCCTCACGTAAAACGTTCGTTAGTTCATTGTTTATTACTTCGAGTTCTGTCGGGCCAGTGCTAACGCTTCTTCCCGTGTGCTCACTTCGCCGGCCGCCTGAGCCTCCCGTAAGGCCTCCAACAGCCGTCCGATCTCCGGCCCTTCCGATAGCCCCAGTTCGGCCATCATGTCGTGGCCTGTGACCAGTGGAGGCGGGGAGATCGTCTCCCCGTGGTGCTCGAAGTAGTGAGTCAGCAGTATCTCCGCGACCTCCAGCCGCCGTGCCCAGCGTTGCTCCTGGAGATTCGGACCCCAGGCCGCCAGGTGGTCGGCCAGGTTGAGCAGCACCACCTCGACACCGGCATCTCCTGTGGCACGGAAGTAGCGGTAGATGGCGCGGCGAGTGACCCGCTCGGTGCGCGCCAGGTGAGCCATGCGCAGATGTTGCCCGACCATCACACGCACCCGCTCCACCTCATCGCGGCTGAAACGCAGCCTTTGCAGCCTCGCAGCCGCTATCCGGGCCCCCACCGCTTCGTGATTATAGAAGTGGACGCGACTATCCTCGCCCTGCGACCAGGTTTCGGGTTTGCCCACGTCATGCAGCAGCGCCGCCAGTTTGAGCAGCAGCGCCCGATCGCGCCCGCCACTGACCTCGACCGCCAGGTGTACGGTCACGTCGCCAGTGAACTGACCCAACACCCGTGCCAGGTCGCCCCAGGCAGCAGGATCAACACCCGCCAGGGCAAGCGGCTCGACCGCCTGTCCTGCAATGGCAGCGATGACACCTTCCAGCGCGTCCACCGTCATCAACGTGTGAGACCACACATCAAGGCAGTGCGGCGGCGACTGCGTGACACCTTTGAGCAGTTCCAGTTCCGGCGCCACGCGGGGCAGCAGGCCGAATTCGTCAAAGCGCTGCAAGTAGATGGTCGCGCCCTGGCTCGCCATCGCGCGCGCAAACTCATCCCGCACCCGTTCGGCTGCCGGGAGGGCCAATAGCGGAGCGTCACGGAGGATCCAGGCCTCTGTCTGCGGCTCGATCTCGAAGCCCAGTTCGGCCTCAAGCCGCACCGCGCGCAGCAGACGCACCGGGTCATCCCGAAAGACCCGCTCGCCCGTCGCACGAACGCACCCAGCCTCCAGGTCGGCCTTGCCACCCGTAGGGTCCACCAACGTGCCCATCTCGTCCAGCGCCAGCGCATTGATGGTGAAGTCACGCGCGGCCAGATCGGCCTCCAGGTCAACGCCACGCAGGGCCGCGAAGTCCAGTTCCAGCCGGGCGTCATCCACAGCCTTCGGTACGACCCGGCCCGTGTCTCGTTCCGCGTCCAGCGGGAAGTAGGCCCCGCCCAGCGCATCGGCGACGGCCCGCGCCAACCCCATAGCGTCTCGCTCGACGGCGAAATCCCAATCGTGTACGGGGCGCTCCAACAGCACATCCCGCACCGCGCCCCCCACCGACCAGATTCGCCCCCCGCGCTCCCCGGCCAACCGGCGCACGACCTGCCAGGGCCAATCAGGCAGACGAATTATCGTCATCAGACACCTCTACGGCTGGCACGAAGAGCACCTGTGGCTCTTCCTTGGATCGACTGTGCTTCGTGCACCGGCGGGCCTCGCCGGCTGTCCAGCCCGGCCACGCGCCCGCGCACCGACGCCACCCAGCGGCCAGTATAGGGCGCAAAGTCTACCAGCGATGGTTCGCTTCGTTTCATCTTCGTCTTCATCGTAGGCGCATGATACCGGAGAATAGGGCAGGTTGTCAAGTGCGTTTGCCCGTGTGCCGAAGGCGTGGTAAAATGGGTGACGTTCGATCAAGCGACACGTGGGAGATGAGGCATGGCGATTGACGAGGCATTACTCCGGCGACAACTGGAAGGACTGGAAGGACTGGAAGCACTCAACGAGTGGGAGTTGCAGGAGAAGATGCGCAATGAACGATCCCATTAAAGAGGACTCCTAAATGACTGCTGGCCGCTGCCCCAGCACTGCTTACCCGAGACATTCACATAATTCTTACGGAGGTACAGTTCACAAATGAAGACCGAGAGTTTCCGCGGCCGTGACTTCATCACCTTGCTGGAATGGAGCAAGGAGGAAGTCGAGACCATCCTCGACGTAGCGTTGGACCTCAAACGACGATATGCGTTGGGCGAACTCCACGACCACATCCTGCGGGCCAAGACCCTCTTCATGATCTTCTACAATCAGTCTCTGCGCACCCGCAACTCCTTCGAGGCCGGGATGACCCAGTTGGGCGGGCACGCCCACTTCCTGGACCCCTCCAAGATCTACACCCCCGCCATGCCCGGCAAAGAGGTGGCCTATTCCACCGAGCGTGTCTCCGACGTGGCGCGGGTGCTGGCCCGCATGGGAGACGCCATCTCCATCCGCTGCTACGGCGACCCGGTGGACTGGGTCTACGGCGGGGCCAACGAGATGATCCGCAACTTCGCCTACTGGGCTGGCATCCCTGTCCTTAACATGGAGTGCGACAAGTACCACCCCTTCCAGGCCTTGGCCGACGTCCTGACGGTCAAGGAGAAGTTCGGCGCCTTCAAAGGCGTGAAGTTCATCATGTCCTGGGCCTACTCCCCCAGCGTCCATAAGCCCCGCGCTGTGCCCCAGAGCGCGATCATCGCCGCCAGCATGATGGGCTGCGACACGGTGTTGGCTCGCCCGCCGGAGATGACGCTCGACCCTGAGGTCATCGCCGCCTGCGAGAAATACGCCGAGATGAACGGCGCTACCTTCGAGGTCACAGATGACTTTATGGGAGCGGCCGAGGGCGCGCACGTCCTCTACCCCAAGGCCTGGTGCCCAATCCAGTTATTCAAACCCCCTGTGGGTGAGGACAACCCGCAACTGGCACAGGAGATTTTTGACCGCTACAAGGGCTGGAAAGCCACACCCGAGTACATGGCCCTGGCCGACCCCAACGCCGTCTACATGCACTGCTTGCCCGCCGACCGGAGTTGGGAAGTCGAGGATGAGGTCATTGACGGACCACAGTCGGTAGTTTTCGACGAGGCGGAGAACAGGTTGCATGTACAGAAGGCAGTGATGAGCCTGGTGATGCGGTAGGTTGGTAAAGGAGTCTCCAATGGATCTTCACGGACACGACTTCTTGTGCACCCAGGACTGGGCACTCGACGAGTTGATGGAAGCGCTCGATCTGGCGGCCAAGATGAAGCGGGATCGATTCTCGGATCAGTGGACGAGCATCCTGAAATACAAGACCTTTCTGATGTTCTTCTACAACCCATCGGTGCGCACCCGCCTGTCTTTCGAGGCAGCAGCCACCGAACTGGGCGGCCATGCTCAGTTTATGACCCCCTCGGCGGGCCGTTTCAAGACGCAGAAAACGGCCGGTGAGACCGTCGAAGATGCGGCTCAGGTGATGGCCCGCTACGTGGCTGGCATCGGCATCCGCATCCTTGAGGACAAAGTGCCCTACTACGGCGCGGGCGATGAGATGTTGCTGGAGTACGCCAGGTGGTCTGATGTGCCTATCATCAACATGGCCGATGACCGATTCCATCCCTGCCAGGCGCTGGCCGACGTGATGGGCTGGGCCGAGTGGTATGGCGAGGGGGCCGGTCGCCCGAACTATGAAGCACTGCGCGGCAAGAAGTTCCTGCTCTCCTGGGGCTCCGGTGCGCTGGCTCGCTCCTGGTGCTCGGTGCAGGCAGCGCTCCTCATCGCCTCCCGCTTCGGCATGCAGGTCACAATGGCCCACCCGGAGGGATACGATCTTGACCCGGAGGTCACCGAGTGGACCAAACAGAACTGCATTGAGAACAAGACCGGCTTCGAGGTCGTGCATGACCCGGACAGCGGCTACGCGGGCGCGCACATCGTCTACTCCCGCAACTGGGTCAGCCCGGAGGCGTACAAGGACGGCGTGCTCCAGAAGCAGGCCGAGATTGAGAAGGCGATGGCCTATCAGGGCTGGACGACGAACGCCGAACGGATGGCCCACACAGAGAACGCTATCTTCACCCACCCGATGCCAGTTGACCGGGGCAGCGAGGTGACCGACGAGGTCGCCTCCGGCCCCCGCTCCGCCATCTACGATATCGCCGAGAACCGGCTGCACGTGCAGAAGGCGGTGATGGCGCTGACGATGGGTAACCTATAAGCAACGTTGACGAAATTTGGAGGCTGAAATGAGATTACTGATAGCTTTAGGCGGCAATGCGATCAAGCAAGCCCATGAACAAGGGACGCCGGGGGAACAGTTCAAGAACTGCATGACGACCACGAGACTCATCGCCGAAATGGTGAAGAGAATGAAAGGGGAGGACAGGCTGATAATAACCCACGGCAATGGCCCGCAAGCAGGCAACCTTCTGGTGCAGCAGGATATGGGCAAAACCGTCGTTCCCGCTCATACCATGGACATAGTTGGGGCGATGACTCAGGGGCAGATAGGCTACATGCTTCAGCAGACATTGACGAACTACCTGAGGGACATGGGGATAAGCGTGCCCATCTGTGAGGTAGTGAATCAGGTGCTTGTGAGCAAGGACAACCCGGAGTTCTTCGGCGATGCGGCCTCGAAGCCCGTGGGGAATTTCTTCACCGAGGAGGAAGCCAAGGAACTCAAACGGAAGCATCCGGAGTATATCGTAAAGAGAGTCAAACCCAGTGGAGACAGATCCTGGAGACGAACCGTACCCTCCCCTGACCCCATAGCCAATGTCGAAAGCGAGGCGATCAAGCGGATGGTGGACGCTGGCATCATAGTCATCGCCTCCGGAGGTGGGGGTATACCGGTGATATTGAATGAGCATGGCCATTACGAGGGTGTGGAGGCGGTGATAGACAAGGATCTCGCCGGGGAGAGGCTCGGGGAGGTCGTCAACGCCGATGTTTTCCTGATCCTCACCGATATCGAGAAGGCAAAACTCAACTACGGCAAGTCAAACGAGACACCCGTAGACAGGATGACCTTGCCAGAGGCTAAGAAATACTTAGAAGAAGGCCATTTCTTGGCCGGCAGCATGGGCCCCAAGGTGGAGGCCTGCGTCAGGTTCCTGGAATGGGGCGGGAAGAAGGCCATAATCACTTCCCTTGATAGAGCCGTTGATGCCCTCGAGGGCAGGACCGGCACCCATATCGTACCATAAGGCGACACCAGGCAGATTGGGACAAGAACAGTATCATTTGTCTGGTTCCTGGAGGCCGGCGGCAAAGAGGCTCTCATCACCAACCCGCCCAACGTCGCGCCCGCGCTGGCTGGCAAAAGTGGTATCTGGATAGTTTGCCAGTGATCTGAACAGTGATATACTATAGGCAGCATTACTGGAGGAGGTGATGCCCTGGGATCCCTGGTGTTTGGCGAGGGATTGAGCAAAGCTGGTACTATATCAACCGCACCCGGCCGGGCATGCACCTGCGGGCAGTGGGTGAGTACCCGGCCGCGGCCGACACGATGGGCATCAACGTCTATGGTGTGCGCTACCTGTACACCCACGCTCCTATTTTGGGACAACCCGTTTTACTACAATCCGTACTGGGGCTTTTTCCTCAAGATGATCCCCTACGCTTTCACCATTGTGGTGTTGGTGATCGGCTCTCGTGAGGCTCTGCGCAAGCGTCTGGGCGCGCCAGCGGCACTGGGTGTCCCATATATTCGCGGCGAGCGTGGGATATAGCCCAACAAAGATAAAGACGGCGATGGATCATATCCTCGGCCTTAAATGCGCTATCTGTGGCGCGGAGTACAAAATTGACGAAACCGAATACGTCTGCCCCCACCACGGGGACGACGGCATCCTCGACGTCATCTACGATTACGACCTCATCGCACAGCGCATCAACCCGAACAAACTAGCCAACGACTCAACTCGCTCTATCTGGCGCTACCTCCCTCTCCTGCCTGTCAACCCTGAAGTCGTGCATGCGCTGGGTGATCCGCTATTGTCTAGTAATCCGCTGTTCTCCGTCGGCTGGACGCCGCTCTACTCCGCCCCGCGCCTGGCAGCCCAACTGGGCCTGGAGCACCTCTGGGTCAAGGACGACAGTCGCCAGCCCACCGGTTCATTCAAAGATCGCGCTTCCGCCATCGCCGTCGTTAAGACCCGCGAGTTGGGCTACGAGATAGTGACGACCGCCAGCACTGGCAACGCCGCCGCCGCCCTCTCCGGCCTCTGCGCGGCGGTCCAGCAACCGAACATCATCTTCGTCCCTCGCACCGCTCCCCAGGCCAAGATAGCGCAACTGCTGGCCTACGGTTCCACTGTCCTTCTGGTGGACGGCGCCTACGACCAGGCGTTTGACCTATGCCTGGAGGCAGCGCGGGCCTTCGGCTGGTACAATCGCAACACAGCCTACAACCCGTATATGTCTGAAGGAAAGAAGACAGCGGCGTATGAGATTTGTGAGCAATTGACGGTGTCTGTAGGGGCGGGAAGACAACGCCTCTACAATACCGTGGCGGGCGCGGAAGGCACGGAGGGCGCGGAAGGGCGCGGACGAGCCGCGCCCCTACAAGCACCCGATGTGATCCTGATCCCTGTCGGTGACGGTTGCATCATCGGTGGCATCCACAAGGGGCTGCGGGACTTGACGGCGATGGGCTGGATAGACCGAATGCCACGGCTCATCGGCGTGCAGGCGACGGGGTCTTCCCCGCTGGTGGACGCCTGGGAGCGCGGGCTGGCGGGGTGGAAGATGGAGCCGGTGGAGGCTCATTCCATCGCCGACAGCATTGTCGCCGGACTGCCTCGCGACCGCATCAAGGCGCTACGGGCGGTGCGTGAGACTGGCGGGGCCTTCATCCGCGTGGACGACGAGGAAATCCTGGCTGCTATCCCCGCCCTGGCCCAGGGTTGCGGCGTCTTCGCCGAGCCTGCTGCTGCCGCCGCCTACGCCGGGTTGATCCGGATCGTGGAAGGGGGACTGGTCGGCCCCGACGAGCATGCGGTCGTCCTGGTCACCGGTTCCGGCCTCAAGGACGTCGCCAGCGCGATGAAAGCGGTGAAGGAGCAGCCGACGGTCGTGGAGCCAACGCTGGCGGCTGTCAGACGGGTGGTTGGTTAGGTGGTTAGTTGGATGGTCGACGTCGTGTTTCTCGGAACCGGCGGGGCGTTCTCCGCAGGCCGAAGAAGTAACTTGTCGCTGTTGATCGAGAGCGCAGCAAGTGGTGCCTTTACTTCCGATTTCCGGATGCTGGTCGAAGCCGGACCGATGATCATGCAGCAACTGGCTCGTATCAATCTTCAGGCTAATGAAATTGAACACATCTTTGTCTCTCATTCCCACGGTGACCATACTTTGGGATTTCCGATGCTCGCCCTCAATCGCTACGACGCCCTCACCCCGCTGCACATCTACGCGGGTCTCAACACCATCGCCACCCTGGAGGTGCTTTCCGCGCAGGTCTATCCCATCCTGAGCATTCACCGCCTCGACTTTCACTGGCACGAACTATGGGAACAACGTCCGGACGAAAGAATTCTGGCGACAGGCATCACCCTGCGCACTGTCGCGGTTCCCCACCCGCCTGGCATACCCACGCTGGCCGCCCGGTGGGACTTTTCCGGCGGTCCGTCGGTCACCCTCATCACTGACACTGTCCCTAACGCCGCTGCCGTCGAACTGGCCCGCGACAGCGACCTGCTGATTCACGAAGCCTCCTTCAGCGCCGTGCTGCAGCCCGACGCCGAGCCGGCCATGCACTTTCACAGCACAGCCCGGCAGGCCGGCGAGGTTGCGCGCCAGGCTGGCTGCCCGCGTCTGGCGCTGGTGCACCTGGGATTGAAGATCGGCGAACATCCTGACGTGCTGGCCGAAGAGGCACGTGCTGGCACCGACCTGCAGGTGATTGTCCCTGAGGACGGGGAGCGGATACATCTAAACAACGGCAGATGACAAACGCCAAACTCCAACTGGTTTACCAGGGTTCTGAGCCAGGATCGCCGTGCGGCCTAACTTGATTGCTGGAGGGACTATAATGAACGTATTGATCTCAGTAGACATGGAAGGCATCTCCGGCGTGGTGACGGAGCACCACGTCACGTCCAACCACAAGGAGTACGAACGTTTCCGCAAACTGATGACCACCGAGGCCAATGCCGCCATTGAAGGCGCGCTGGCTGGCGGCGCCACCCAAATCGTTGTGAACGACAGTCATGGTGGGATGGCGAACATCCTGATCGAGGAACTGAACCCGGCCGTCGAGTTGATCTCCGGCAGCCCCAAGCCCTTTGGCATGATGCAGGGCATCGGCCCTGGCGTAGACGCCGTCTTCTTCGTCGGCTACCACGGTGCATCGGGCACAGGCGGGGCGGTGCTGGAGCACACCTGGAGTGGGCGTACTGTCGAAGTGCGCCTCAACGACCAGGTCGTGGGTGAAACGGGACTCAACGCGGCGCTGGCGGGGGCACACGGTGCTCCGGTTGTCTTGGTCACAGGGGACCGGGCCGTGGCCGAGGAGGCGCGGGCGTTGCTGGGCGAGATCGAGACGGTGGCGGTCAAAGACGGCATCACGCGCACCGCGGCCCGGTGCCTGCACCCCGAGGTGGCGCAGGAGCACATTCGCCAGGCTGCCGAGCGCGCCCTGAGGCTAACCGTCCCACCCTTCGTCGTGTCGGCGCCGATCACCGTGCGCGTTGCCTTCCAGCGCGCCCTCCACGCTGACATGGCCCTGCTCGTGCCCGGCAGTCGGCGGGTAGACGGCCGCACCATCGAGTGGACTGGGGAGGACATGCCGACGGTGTACAAGGTATTCCGGGCGATGGCGACGTTGGCGTGGGCAGGATAGAGCGCCGGGAAATCTACAGAGAACTTCTAACAAGGGAGAGACCAAAATGATAGACCTATCCGTCCACAAAGAGCAACTGAAACGGACCGTTCAGAGAGCACGAGAGCGCAACATCATCGTCCCCACCTTCGCGCAGATGAAGGACCCCACGCTTATCCCCGCTGGGGTCAAAATCCGGCTCAGGAACATCGGCCTGTGGGACATCACCTCGCTCAATCTGTTCCGCATCACCTGGAAGAACGAGCCCACTGCTCACGGGGGAGGGTTCAACACCGTCAACTATCTGGAACTCCCGCCGTCCCTCACCGGAGTACCAGCGCGTATCATCACGCTGGTGGGCAAGTGGTTGCCCACCGGTTCCCACAAAGTCGGCGCCACCTTCGGTTGTCTGGCGCCGCGCCTGGTCACCGGCCAGTTCGACCCCACCCACCAGAAAGCGGTCTGGCCCTCCACCGGCAACTACTGCCGGGGCGGTGCGTATGACGCGACGCTTCTGGCCTGCGAGTCGATCGCCATCCTGCCCGAGGAGATGAGCCGCGAGCGATTCGAGTGGCTCTCTAAGGTGTCCGGCGAGGTCATCGCCACCCCCGGCTGCGAGAGCAACGTCAAGGAAATCTTCGATAAGTGCTGGGAATTGAAGGAGACCCGTGAGGACATCGTCATCTTCAACCAGTTCGACGAGTTCGGCAACCACCTCTGGCACTACGACGTCACCGGCCACGCGATGGAGGAGGTGTTGCAGCGGGAGATGGGGCCACAGGACACCTACCGGGGCGTCGTGCTGACCACGGGGTCGGCTGGTACCATCGGCTGCGGCGACTACCTGAAGGAGATCTTCCCCACCAGCAAGGTCGTCGCCAGCGAGGCGCTCCAGTGTCCCACTCTGCTCTTGAACGGCTACGGCGGGCACCGCATCGAGGGGATCGGCGACAAGCACGTGCCCTGGATCCACAACCTCAAGAACACCGACATGGTGATGGCGATTGACGACGAGGCGTGCATGAGCCTGGCGCGGTTGTTCAACGAGCCGGCCGGCCGCGCCTACCTGGTCAAGCAGGGGGCGCCGGAAGGATTGGTGGAGCAACTGGACCTGCTGGGTATCTCCAGCATCGCCAACGTCCTGTCCGCCATCAAGTTCGCCAGGTGGTACGAACTGGGCGAGCACGACATCGTGCTGACCGTGTTCACCGACTCGATGGAGTTATATCAGAGCCGCCTGCGGGAGTTGCACGAGGAGCACGGGGAATACACCGAGGTGAACGCCGCGGCCGACTACCACCGCTACCTGATGGGCTGCACGGTGGACTACGTGGAGGAACTGGGCTACTGGGACCGGAGGCGCATCCACAACCTCAAGTACTACACCTGGGTTGAGCAGCAGGGCAAGACCTACGAGGAGATTCAGGCCCAGTGGTACGACCCCGACTACTGGAACGGCATCCACCGGCAGATTGAAGAGATTGATGGGTTGATCGAGCAATTCAACGAGATGACGGGGCTGCTGGGGGAAATGACGAATGACGAATAAGGATGAGGAGGAACTAAAATGACCAAGCAAACGCACGACAAAGGAAGGGAGACTCCCCCAACAAAGGTGGGGGCGCTCCCCAAGACAGCGACGTACATCGCGGGGCTGGACGAGGTGCTGGAAGGCGGCCTCCCCGCGGGGCGGACGACGCTGGTGAATGGCAGCCCAGGCTGCGGCAAGAGCGTCCTGGGCCTGGAGTTCGTGTATCGCGGGGCGGCGGCCGGTGAGCCGGGCATCTTTATCACCTTTGAGGAACGGGCCGACGCCGTGCGCGCGAATGCCTCGACGCTGGGCATGGCCCTGGCGCCGCTCGAGGAGGCGGACAAGCTCTTTTTGTACGCGGCGCGCGTGGACCCGGAAATGGTCCTGGCGGGTGAATTTGACCCCAAGGGGTTGCTGGCCATCATCGAAGGGAAAGCCAGGGCCATGGGCGCCCGCCGCATCGTGCTGGACGCGCTGGATGTGCTCCTGCGTCTGTACGACGATCCGGCGCGCGAGCGCACTGCACTCTACGCCATCAACGATTGGCTGCGCGACCACGAGATGACGGCGGTGCTGACCGTAAAGACGCCGCAAGCCCCGGCCACCTCGTCCCGCTATGAATTCCTCGACTTTATGGCCGATTGCGTGATCTACCTCGATCAGCGCGTCGTCGAGCAGGTCATCACCCGGCGCCTGCGCGTGCTAAAGTACCGGGGCTCGAGCCACGGCCACAACGAATACCCCTACGTCATCACGGCGGACGGCATGAGCGTCATTCCTCTTTCGACGGCTGGATTGAGGCACAAGCCGCTGGGGGAAAAGGTGTCCTGCGGCCAGGCCCGGCTGGACACCATCCTGGACGGGGGCTACCGCCGCGCCTCGTGCGTCCTGATCTCCGGGACGAGCGGGGCTGGCAAGACCGCGCTGGCCGCCACATTCGTGAGGGCGGCGTGCGAACGCGGCGAGAGGGTGCTCTACATCAGTTTTGAGGAGTCGGAAGAGGCCCTGGTTGACTGTATGCTCAGCCCAGGCATTGACCTGTACCCCGCGCTCCAGGCTGGCACGCTGCGCATTCTGACCGCCCCCTGCCCGAAGCCATGGGCGCCGAGGAGCACCTGGTCCGCGCCTTCAAAGCGATAGAAGTCTTTGAACCGCAGCACGTGGTCGTTGACGCCATCTCGTCTTGCGAGCGCATGGGCACGGAACAGGCCGCTTTTGAGTACGCCATGCGGCTCCTGAATGCCTGCAAGGAGCAGGGCATCACCACCATCTTTGTTAACCAGACTGCCGGCTTCCAGAATGAAACCGATGTCAGCGGTATCGGCATTTCGTCAATGGTGGACACGTTGATCTTCTTGCGCTTCATCGAAATCGGCGGCGAGATCAACCGCCTGCTGCTGGTGGCGAAAATGCGCGGCTCGAAACACTCGAACCAGTATCGCGAGTTCCTGATCAGCGACGAGGGGATTGACGTCATGGACGTGTACGTCGGCGCAGGGGGCATGCTGACCGGCGCGGCGCGGCAGGAACAGGAGGCCAGGGACACCATCGAGCGCAGGCTCAAGCAGACGGAGATCGAACGCCAGAAGCGCGAGGTGGCCGGCAAGCGGGCGGTGATGGAAGCGGAGACCGTCAGGCTGCAAGCCGAGGTCGAAGCCGCCGAGATCGAACTGGAGAGCCTGCGACTGGAACAGAGGAGGGTTGAGGTGGGCCTCGACGCGCGGGGCAAGATGCGCGGCGAGGACGCTAACAGCGAGCGGCTGGTCGCGAGAGATGACGAGGGCGAAGGGGGTGCAGAATGACCCAGTCGGATCACAACGCCAAGCCGGAAGGGGCAGAATACATTCTGCGCCTGTTCGTGGCCGGCGACGAGCCGAATTCGAGACGGGCCAAGGAGAACCTGGCGCGGCTGTGCGAGTCGCACCTGAAGGACCGCTACGAACTGGAGATCGTGGACGTATTCCAGGACTATCAGGCCGCATTGGACCACAACGTGTTGATCACGCCGACACTGCTCCTGGTAATTCCCGCGCCGCCGGCCAGGATCGCTGGCGACCTGTCCGACGTGGGCCAGGTCCTCTCGGCGCTGCGGCTGAGGAGGGATGAGAGGGGCCATGAGGGACAAGAAACCCAGCTACGAAGAAATAGAAGCGCGGCTGGCCGAGGCCGAGGTGGTCCTGGCGGCCCTGCGCAGCGGCGTAGTGGACGCCATCATCGGCGACCAGCACGTTCTTCTCCTGCGCGTCAAGGAGGTGGAGGAGAGGCTGGTGCATCTCTCCCTCGTGCTGCGCGCCATCCGCAGCGTCAACCAACTCATCGTCAGGGAGAAGAACCGCGACCGTCTGATTCAAGGCGCTTGCGACTGTCTCATTGAGACGCGGGGTTATCACCATGTCTGGATCGCTCTGATAGACGAGATGGGGGGGGGTAGTGACGACGGCCGAGGCGGGGTTGGGCGAGCAATTCAGCCCCCTGGTGGAGCGGATGGAGCGGGGCGAGTTGCCTGAATGTGGGCGGAGGGCCCTTGGTCCTCTGGCCCAAGGACAGAGGGCGCTGAAGCAGTTGGGCGTTGTGGTCATCGAAGACCCCCTATCCACCTGCGCTGACTGTCCCCTGGCGGCGAATTACGCCGCCAGGGGAGCGCTGGCCGTCCGGTTGGAGCACGGCGGCACGGTCTACGGCCTGCTGACCGTCTCCCTCCCCAGGGATCTCGTGGACGACGAGGAAGAGCAATCGTTGTTCCAAGAAGTTGCCGGAGACATTGCCTTCGGTCTGCACAGCATGGAGATGGAGGAGGAGCGCAAGCGAGCGGACAAGGCGCTGAAGGAGTACTCCGAGCGGTTGGAGGAGATGGTGGAGCAGCGCACCAAAGAACTCCAAGACGCCAGGAGCAACTGGTGCGCCGGGAAAAGCTGGTCGTGTTGGGCCAACTGGCCGGTGGCGTGGGCCACGAGCTGCGCAACCCCCTGGGTGTGATCTCTAACGCCGTGTATTACCTCAAGATGGTGCTCTCCGATGCCGACGAGACTACCAGGGAGTACCTGGAAATCGTTTCCTCAGAGGTCCGCAATTCCGAGAAGATCGTCTCCGACCTCCTCGACTTCTCGCGCACCAGGCTGCCGGAGAGGGAGGAGATAGCGGTCTCCGAGATGGTGGCCCGGGTATTGGAGAGACGACCTCCGCCCGAGAACGTGGAGGTGACCACCCAGATACCCTCCGACCTGCCCCCCGTATTCGTAGACCCGCGGCAGATAGAGCAAGTGCTGGGCAATTTGGTCACCAACGCCTACCAGGCCATGCCGGAAGGGGGCCAGTTGATCATCAAGACCTCGGAGGTTGCCGGAAAACCTCCAAAGTCTTCGGCGAGCTCAGTCGAGCCGTCTGGGTGGGTGTCCCTCTCCATAACCGATACCGGCGCTGGCATCTCCCCGGAGAACATGAAAAAGATCTTTGAGCCGCTGTTCACCACCAAAGCCAAAGGCATCGGGCTGGGGTTGACGGTGTCAAGGAATCTGGTGGAGGCCAGCGGAGGGAGCATCGAGGTGGAGAGCGAGGAAGGCGTGGGCAGCACCTTCACCGTTTGGCTGCCGCTGGCCGAGGCCAGGGGCTAGGGATCAGGGGCGGCGGAGCAGGGGATACGCAAATCCCTCTTCATCTCAAACTTTTGGAGACCACCTGTTCCAACGACCAGGTCCTCACCCGGGGGCCTGGTCGTTTGTCGTTTCAATCGCTTTCAGGTATACTAATGTCACGGTATGCAAACAGATTGTCCACTTTGCGCCGCGCTACAGGTAGAAGGGAGGCTCAGATGGGAAGGCAAACGACCATCGAGGTCAAGGACCTGACAAAAAAGGCACCTGGTAGTGACCTGGCAGTGATCGTGCGTTTCGAACCTGAGGATAGATACGTTGAAGTATTCAGGAGCGGGGTCGTACGCTTGATTTCCTCCGCTGGTACGGTGAGTGCGCAGTTCAAAGAACTGGAAAAGCGCGACCTGCTGCGCCAGGGTTACATCCAGACATTGCTGACCAGCGGAGTGAAGGGCGAGGAACTGGAGCGAGCCCTGCGAGCCATTGCCCGCGTAGACCAGCGGCTTGCTGAAGAGATGGATACTCAGGCCGGAATCGCCGACCTGGAGCGCCGTACCGAGGCACGTCTGCGTGCGTGGGGCGAAGCACGAGGTCTGGACTATGAGTCGCTCTCCGAGGAAGAGTTCACGGCCCTGGTGCAACACGGAGTCGCGGAAATCCGGAGGGCCAAGTGACGCTCCGTGCCGTTCTTGATACCAATATCTGGGTGGCAAGCATCCGATGGCGTGGCCGACCTTACCGTATTCGCAGGTTCGCGGAGCGGAAGGCTTTTACTTCTGTACTCTCGAGGGAAGATCCAAATACATCGTCTCTCGGGACAACGACCTGTTGAGGCTTGGTCAGTACGACTCGGTGCAAATCGTAGATGACGCAGAGTTTCTTGGCATCCTGACCCGTATATCTCTCGAAGAGACAAACCCGTAGGTATTCAGGTAGTTCGGCAAACCCATCAAATCCTAACGACCAGGCCCTCGTCCGGGGGCCTGGTCGTTTGTCGTTTCAATCGCTTTCAGGTATACTAACATTGTGAGCAACTGCTCGCCCTGTCGATACAATTCAAGACCTGACAGGTTTTCCGAAACCTGTCAGGTCTGGCCTGAGAACGAATAGTGATAAGTGACCTGAATCTCTCATTCGACCCCATTGACTGGCAGCAACTGGAGTTGCTGGCGTGCTTGACACCTGCGCAGCGCGTCCTGCTCGGCATGCAGGCCCAGGCTTTTGCCAGGGCTGCGCGGGACGCTCCGGCGGCTACCGGAATAGATGCACATCATCAGGAGCACCTTGCCATGTGGCAAACTTACTATAGCCCCATCTCCGTTGACGAAACCCTGCGCCTCCTGGCCGAGCACGGCCCTGAGGCCCGCATCATCGCTGGCGGCACCGATCTGCTGGTCGAATTGCGGTGCGGCGCCCGGCAGACAGGTGTATTGATAGACGTCACCCGCATCGGCAACCTGGACCAGGTGTGGCTGGACGACGAGGGGATGATCCACATCGGCCCAACGGTGACGCACAACCAGGCCGTGGCGTCGGACCTGCTGGTCGAGCGGGGATTCCCGCTGGCGCTGGCCTGCTGGCGGGTCGGCACGCCCCAACTGCGCAACCGGGGCACGGTGACCGGCAACCTCATCACCGCTTCCCCGGCCAACGACACCATCACAGCGCTGTGGGCGCTGGACGCCCATATCACGCTGCGCAGTGTACGAGGCGAGCGCACCCTCTCCTTCGCCGACTTCTACCAGGGCGTGCACCAGACCACCCTGGCCTCCGACGAGATGGTGACCGGCATCACCTTCCCGGCACTGGGTTCCAACCAGCGCGGAGTCTTCGTCAAGCTGGGACTGCGACGTGCTCACGCCATCTCGCTGGTAAACGCTGCTATCCTCCTGACCTTCGACCAATCTGCCGATTTGCCAGTTTCCCGATCTGCCGTCCTTGACGCACGGATCGCGCTGGGCAGCGTCGCCCCCACGATCATCCGCGCGCCGGAAGCGGAAGGGGTGCTGGTGGGAGGAGCGCTGAGCGAAGAGCGTATCGGTGAGGCAGCAGAGTTGGTTGCCCAGGCCACCGCCCCTATTGACGATATCCGTGCGGGGGCCGGCTACCGTCGTGAGATCGTGCGCGTGCTGGTGCGCCGTGCCCTCACCGGACTGTGCAACGGTACCGAGCGGGCTGAGTTCCCCACCAGTCCGCCGATGCTGTGGGGACGGACTACAGGCCACTTCCCGCGCCTGGCCGGCAAGACAGTGCATCACCGCGATGGAGGGTCTGAGCCCATTGAGTGCACGGTCAACGGGAGGAACGTCGTCGTGCAAGGGGCAGGCGGCAAGACGCTGCTGGAGATGCTGCGCGAGGACCTGGGGATGACCGGAACTAAGGAGGGCTGCGCCGAAGGAGAATGTGGGGCCTGCACGGTGTGGATGGATGGGATCACGGTGTTGGCCTGCCTGACGCCCGCCCCCCGCGCCCACTGCACGCACATCGTCACCATTGAGGGGCTGGCGCGGGGCGGTAAGGGCGCAGTGACCGCGCCCCTACACCCGCTGCAGCAGGCGTTCATCGAGGAGGGAGCCGTCCAGTGCGGTTATTGCACACCCGGTTTCATCATGGCCGGCGCCAGTCTATTGGAGGAAATTCCCCACCCCACCCACGAGCAGATCATCGCCGGGCTGACCGGCAACTTGTGTCGCTGCACGGGGTATTACAAAATCGTGCGGGCGATAGAGCGGGCGGCGCGGGCTTCGTAATGTATGGAAGAGCACAATACACAAGGGATGACTTGATGATCCGGCTAGGGGAACGGGACATCGGTATCAACGGGAAGACCACGACCCACCCCCATACTATTGTCTTTGCCCACCCTCTTTCAGAAGGAGAGAAACTTCTGTTCACCCGCATGATCCAGGGCTTCTACTACACCGTCCGTTTCTCTCGACAGTTTGGGGATGATCTAGTCGCGGAACCGATGATCGAGTTCACACAACCTAATGAGGCGCGATATACGCTCCAACAGCGCGGGATGAGTGGGCCGTGGAAAGACTTGCTGTTCGCAATGCTGGCAAACTTCAGCCACGAGATCGTGGGCATCTGCGAGCACGATGGCAGCCGTACTTTTGACCCGGCATACCGACCAGCCTTAGCGACTGCACAGGTGGAAACCGCTTGGTCCCAACCTGTCCCGGCCGTTCGCGAGCCCCACCCTGGCTACGAGACGGAGCCCCCGGAGCCACCCGGCACCGGATCTCCCGACGACCAGGGATAAGGCAGGTTCAGCACGTGTGATGAGCATCAAGAAACGAAGCGCAGACCGAAAGCACCTTCCTCTCAGGCACAACAATCCGTTGTTGTCTTGGGATCCGCGGTTCTCTCACATGGGTTACTACAGAACCGCGCCAGCGGTAGAGAAAGACGACGAGAGCAAGACCTACAAACAAGATTCAAGAAGGGCGCATAGGACACAGAAGCAGTGCCGAGTGTTGCTTAAAGGAGGCCGAAACAAGGAAGGGTTGGAAGCCACCGCCAAACCCCTCGTCATCTACGAAGACTTGATTGAGTGGCACGCTCACTTGGCAGCACGAGGGGGCACCGCCGGCACCCCGGCTGGACGCAGCGCTGAGCAAACCGGGCGGCCCGCGCCACAAACTGGAAGCCACATTGCCCCTCCTGCCGGGGGCGCTGGCCTACAAAGTCGAATGGGGCGGCGAGGTGCGAGAGTTGCTGACAGCACTGCAGGCCGCACTGATATGCAAAGGGAAGAAAGAGGGGTAAGCGTAATGGAAACAGTAGCTACTCGAGAACCTGTCCGCTATCTAGTTGAAGAGAGCGGCAGGCGAGTTGGCATCGTGTTGAGTTGGAAGGAGTATCAGGAACTTCGCGCTGTCCAGTCCCACGACCCGGAATTGCTGATGGGGCTCAGCGATACGGAATTGGAAGTGTTGGCCGACGGTATGCTGGTACCACGTCTGCAAGAGCGCCTGAATCGCCTGCTGCAACTGAATCGGGAAGGCAGTCTCAGCGCCGAGGAGGAACAGGAACTCAACCGATTGCTGGAGCAGATTGACCAGATGAACGTGCTCAAAGCACGTGCGCTATACACGTTGCATCAGCGACGAGACACATGTCCTGAATCCCAAAAGCTAATCGCTGATTGCTAACGGCTAACGGCTGACTACTATGGAACGAACAGTACCCACCACCGGCAGCGAGGAAATCCAACTTTACATGCGCACCTACTACTCGCTGCTGCGCACTACCGACGAGGTGCAGATCCGAACCCTGGTCGAGACTCACCTGGGGGTGGATTCGCTCCTGCACGTCAATGCCCGCGATGACACCCCCGACATACCCGCTCTGGTCTACTGCTCGCTGCGGTTGCCTTCCTGCATCCGGCGCACGCGGCTGATCGTGATGGGCCAGTCGGAGCGGGTCTTCGCCCGGCGCGGCTTTCCCAACGTCGAGCAGTGGCAGCCAGTCGCTGTGCCTGGCCGTCGTCGTCGCGCCTTTTTCGACGCTCAGGAGACACTGGCCGTCTACGTCGCCAGCCTCTCCGATATTGACGACCTGGTGCCGATGCTGACTGCCTTTCAGATCGAGTGGAACAAGATGCACCTCCGGCTGCACGGAACCCCAGTGCTGGCTGCCCTGGAGGACCGCGCGGCCAGCGGCCAGCCCATTGATGCCGACCTCCACGCCCGTCTGTGCCAGACACTGGGCGCCTCCCCTGATGACATAAGCCGGCTGGCGGCGATCTGGAAGGAGGACTTCCCCGCCCTGCTCCTCGACATTAGCCAGCGTCGCAAGCGGATGGCGATCCGTCTTCTGGCCGGTTCCCAGGTCGAATATCGCAAGGCGACTCAGCGCTGGTGGGAGAACATCGCCGCCAACGTTCCCTTCGACCTGGGCAAGCGGCCTGTCTACTTCATATCCAGCAACCCCCATAGCGTGGTCAACATGCTCTCCGGATTCGCGCTGCGGAGAGAAGAGGAACTGGCCCGCTTCGTGCGCGAATGTGGCGACGCCAGTTTGCAGGCCGAGTACGCCGACATCCAGGCCCGGCAGGTGCCCAGCAGCCGCGAGAATTTCCTATACTACGTGCTCAAGAAGTACCTTCAGACCCATGAGGGCCGGACAGCGTGGGAGGAGCGGGAGGAGGAAGAGCCATTATGTGGCATCCGACATATTGACAGCCGCCACGTCTTTGACGTCGCCGCGCAGATCGTCGAACTAAGCGCCCTGCGGACTGACTGGCTCGATTCCCGCCTGCGCATCCCCGGCATCGAAGACATCGCCCAAAGCGACGCGATCATCCTCAACATCGACTATCCGCTGGGGATGGGAGCCTACCACATTCTCTCTCAGGTCGCTGCCAGCGTGGACTCATTCCGGGGAGTCTACAGCCTGGGCAAAGCGGCCACCCTCAACGGACGCATCGGCGACGTGATGATCCCTAACGTCGTGCACGACGAGCACTCCCGCAACACCTACCTCTTCAACAACCCCTTCACCGCCGCCCACGTGCGCCCTCACCTGGTCTACGGCGCGGTGCTCGATAATCAGAAGGCCATCAGCGTGCGCGGCACCTTCCTGCAGAACCGGCGTTACATGGACGTGTTCTACCGCGAGGGATACACCGATATCGAGATGGAAGCCGGGCCGTACCTTTCGGCGGTATACGAGGCGCTGCGCCCGCGCCGCTATCCCGGGGACGAGATCGTCAATCTTTACCCTATTCCCTTCGACATTGGCATTATCCACTACGGCTCTGACACGCCCTTCAGCAAGGGCAAAAACCTGGGAGCGCAGCACCTTTCGTACTTCGGGATGGACCCCACATACGCTGCCACCGTCGCCATCCTGCGGCGTATTCTGCACCAGGAGTGCGCGCTGCTCTCCCGGAAGTGACAAATTGTCTGATATTGGGAGTACCTATGACACACATCATCGGCCAATCAATCGCCCGTGTGGACGCCCGCGCCAAGGTGACCGGGGAGGCAAAATACCCCGGCGACGTGGCAATGGAGGGCATGCTCCACGCCAAAATCCTTTTCGCCGGAAGACCCCACGCCCGCATCCTGGAAATTGATACGTCGGAAGCGGGGGCTGTACCCGGCGTCGTCGCCATCTTCACCGCCAAAGACGTGCCGGTCAATGAGTACGGTCTGCAGACGCCAGACCAGCCAGTGCTCTGCGGCCCTGGCTCCTCCAAGCCCGGCGCCGACGTGGCGCGTTTCGTTGGAGACCAGGTGGCACTGGTGGTGGCCGACACCGAGCACGCCGCCGCTCGTGCACGCGACCTGATCCGCGTCGAGTACGAAGACCTGCCCGTTCTCGCTGATCCCTTCGAGGCCCTCAGACCGGACGCGCCCCAACTCCACCCCCACCGGCAGCCCAACCCCATCCATCCTGAACTAAGCAGCGAGGGGAACCTCATCTGCCACCATCAGATCCGTAAAGGGGATCTGGAGGCCGGTTGGGCCAGTGCCGACGTAACTGTTGAGAGCGAGTACCGCACTCCGTCCCAGGAGCATGCCTACCTCCAGCCTGAGGCGGGCCTGGCCTACGTGGACGACGAGGGCCGGGTGACAGTGGTGGTAGCGGGGCAGTGGACGTGGGAGGATCAACAGGAAGTCGCCCACGCGCTGAATCTCCCGCCCGAGCAGGTGCGGGTGATCTACCCGGCCATCGGCGGGGCCTTCGGTGGGCGGGAGGATATGTCGGTGCAAATCGTGCTGGCGCTGGCAGCATGGAAACTGCGACGCCCGGTTAAGATCGTCTGGAGCCGGGAGGAATCCATCCTGGGCCATTGCAAGCGCCATCCTGCCTGGCTCCACTGCAAGTGGGGGGCCACCCGCGAGGGCAAACTGGTCGCGGCGGAGGTGCGGATGGTGGCCGACGGCGGGGCCTATTGCTACACCACCAACAAGGTTCTCGGTAACGCCACCGTAACCTGCACCGGTCCCTACGAGATTCCCAACGTCAAAGTGGACGTAGATGGGGTCTACACGAACAACCTGCCCGGCGGGGCCTTCCGTGGCTTCGGCGCGCCGCAAGGCATCTTCGCTGCCGAGATGCAGATGAACAAACTCGCCCAGGCGCTGGGGATGGACCCGGTCGAACTGCGGCTGAAGAACCTGCTGCGCGAGGGGAGCCTGACCGCGATGGGCACTCCCCTGCCCGGCGGTGTGGGCCTGGTGGAGGTGACCGAGAGATGTGCCCGTGCTGCTGGCTGGCAAAGGACTGACCGGGGTTGGAAGAAACCGGCAGATCGGCAGATCGGCAAATCGGCAAATCAACAAATCGGCAAATCGGCAAATCGCAGTGGCATCGGCCTCGCTGCCGCTTTCAAGAACATCGGCTTCTCCTTCGGCTACCAGGAGAACTGCTGGGCGAAGGTCGAATTGCAGGGCGGAGCGGAGATTGAAGAGGTCGTGGTCTACATCGGCAGCGCCGAGGTGGGACAGGGCAGCCACACCGTCATCCGCCAGATGGCGGCCGAAGCGCTGAACCTGCCATTGGAGCGGGTGCGCCTGGTCGGTTCGGACACCGGTACCAGCCCCGGCAATTCCGGCTCTGTCTCCGCCTCGCGCATGACCTTCATGGCTGGCAACGCCATCCAGGGCGCGGCAGCAGAGGCAATGAAGCGCTGGCAAGCGGAGAAGCGGCCCGCCGTCGCCGAGTATACCTACCTGGCCCCCAAGACCACCCTCTTCGACCCGCAGACCGGCTATGGCGTCCCCAACTTCGCCTACGGCTACGTGGCAGAGGCGGTCGAGGTGGAGGTGGATACTGAGACTGGCGAGTTGCGAATTCTACGCCTTGTCTGCGCCGACGATGTAGGCAAGGCGATCAACCCGCAACAGGTCGAGGGACAGATTGAGGGGGGCGTGGTGCAAGCGGTGGGCTGGGTCACGTGTGAGAATTTCATCACTACAGAGGGGCAGGTGCTGACACCGAGTCTCAGCACCTACCTGATCCCCACCATCACCGACGTGCCTGAACAAGTCAAGTCCATCATCATTGAGCGGCCCGACCCGCGCGGGCCATGGGGTGCGCGGGGGATGGGGGAGATGCCCTTCATCCCATTGGCCCCGGCGCTGGTCGCCGCCGTCCACGACGCCACGGGGGTGTGGTTCGACGAATTGCCGCTGACGCCGGAGCGGGTGTTGAGAGGGCTTGGTGGCTTGGTGACTCGGTGAGGAGCGAAGCGAAATGTTCCATTCATCCGACCGTATCCTCGTCGCCATCATGAACAACCGGCGCG
>JADHWW010000078.1 GCA_016783285.1 Anaerolineae bacterium | reverse complement strand
CCCGGGTCAATTCTCGTAACTTGTATTGCTGGAAGTCCAACATCAATTGGTAATATTGCGTTGACAGATCGCAAGGTGGCATTCAATCAACAGATTAACGCTGTGACACGACACAAAGATGTGGACTCGACCTTCTTATATGGACTCTTCAGAGTGGCCAAGCCACTTGTCCAGAGAAGCACTACACTCGGGATGAAGCGCATCATTACTAAGTCGAAGTTTGAGAAGCTGGTTCTCATCAAGCCGCCTCTCCCCCTCCAACAAGAATTCGCCCACATCGTCCACAAATTCGAGCGCTTGCGTGCCCAGCAACGCGAAGCCGAGCGCCAGGCGGAGCATCTGTTCCAAACGCTGCTGCACCGTGCGTTTCGGGGGGAGTTGTGAATCACGAAACTCACGAAAGAACACGAAGGACGCGAAAGGCTTTCGTGCATTTCGCGCCCTTTCGCGCCATTCGTGTTTCAGATTGCTTTCGACGAGGGGGGAGGTGTGAATCACGAAGCTCACGAAAGAACGCGAAGCACGCGAAAGGCTTTCGTGCATTTCGCGTCCTTTCGCGCCATTCGTGTTTCAGATTGCTTTCGACGGACGGAGTATCTTCGTAGACCTGTCAGATCTGCCAGGCCAGACACATGATCCGCATTACACGTACCATCGTAATTGACGAGAGCGAAGTCCAGATGGAGTTCGTCCACGCCTCCGGGCCGGGAGGGCAGAATGTCAATAAGGTGGCCACGGCCGTGCATCTCCGCTTCGACGTGCGCAATTCTCCCTCCCTGCCCGATGACGTTCGCGAGCGTCTGGTACGTCTGGCCGGCAGGCGGATGACCAAAGATGGCGTACTGATACTCAAGGCCCAGAGGTTCCGCACGCAGGAACGTAACCAGCAGGACGCGATTGACCGGCTGGTCGGCTTGATCCGCGAGGCGGCCGAAAAGCCCAGAGTCCGCCGGAAGACAAGGCCAACGCTTGCGTCGAGGAGGCGCCGGTTGGAGGCCAAGTCTCGCCGCGGCGAGAAAAAGCGTATGCGACGGGCCACTCCATCTTCAGAAGATTAGGCACGCGTCGCAAGACCTGACAGGTTTCGGAAAACCTGTCAGGTCTAATAACCCAAAAGGGAGGAACAGTCATGGAAAGGCCCTGGTTGAAACACTACGATGAGGGGGTGCCGGCGACGATAGATTACCCGCCGATCCCGCTGGATCAATTCCTGACGGACGCGGCGGCCAGGCACTCCGGCCACACCGCCACCATCTTTGGTGCGCGGGTCGGCTCGCGCGTCCTGGACGCCAGCCTCACCTATCGGGAACTGAACGACGCGGTGAACCGCTTCGCGGCTGGCCTGCAGCGTAAGGGGGTCAAGAAGGGGGACCGGGTGGCGATCATGCTCCCGAACTGTCCGCAGTTCATCATCGCCGCCTACGCCACCTGGCGCGTCGGCGGTATCGTCGTCTGCTGCAACCCGCTGTACGTCGCCCGTGAGGTCGAGCACCTGGTCAATGACTCTGGCACAGAGACGATCGTTGTGATGAGCAGCCTCTACGAGCGGGTCAGGTCCATCCGCGCCAACACCGGCCTGAGGCAGGTGATCGTCACCAACATCAAAGAGTACTTCCCCGGCCTGCTTAAGTTCCTGTTTACGTTGACCAAGGAGAAGAAAGAGGGCCACAAGGTGGACATCTCCGGCGACGCGGACACCTATTGGTTCCAGGACATCATCCGGACCGCGCAAGCGCGGCTCACGCCGGTAGAGGTCATTCCGGGAGACATCGCTACCTTGATCTACACCGGCGGCACGACCGGCGGCCCCAAAGGCGCGCAACTCACGCATCGTAACCTGGTCTCCAATGCCGCTATGCTCAACATCTGGGCGAGAAGCAGGGAGGCCGAGGACGTGATGATCGCTGTTATGCCCTACTTCCACGTCTACGGCCTGACGGTGGGCATGAACACCTGCATCGCCAATGCACTGACCATTGTCCTGATCCCCAATCCGCGCGACATGGTGCACGTGCTCAAGTCCATCAAGAAGCACCGCGTCACGTACTATCCCGGTGTGCCGACTATGTTCGTCGGTTTCAACAACTTCCCGGACAGGGATCAGTACAACCTGACGTCGCTCCGCTTCGCGGTCAGCGCGGCTGCCCCGCTGGCCCCTGAGGTGCAGGAACGGTTCGAGGCGATCACCGGCGGCAAGATGGTCGAAGCGTATGGACTGACTGAGACCAGCCCAGCCGCGTGCATGGATCCGATTAACCACCCGCGTGCTCGCTCCATCGGCGTGCCAGTGCCCGACACAGACCTCAAGATCGTGGATGCAGATACGGGCACGCGGGAGTTGCCCGTGGGTGAGGTCGGCGAGATCATCATCAAAGGTCCCCAGGTCATGAAGGGGTACTGGAAGATGCCCACTGAGACGGCAAACGCGCTGCGCACTGGCCCCGACGATCAGCCTGGCTGGTTCTACTCCGGCGACATCGGCTACATGGACGAGGATGGCTATTTCCACATCGTGGACCGCAAGAAGGATATCATCATCGCTGGCGGCTACAACATCTATCCCGCCGACGTGGAGGCGGTGCTGTTCGAGCACCCCAAGGTCAAGGAAGCGACGGCGGTCGGCGTGCTGGACCCGCGCCGGGGGGAGACGGTCAAGGCGTTCATCGTGCTCAAGGAGGGGGAGACTGCCACGGAGGAGGAGATCATCGGGTTCTGCCGGGAGCGGATGGCGGCCTACCGGGTGCCGCGTATCGTCGAGTTCCGCACCGACCTGCCCAAATCCATCATCGGCAAGGTGCTGCGCCGCACGCTTCGGGAGGAGGAAGCACAGTTAATGACAAATGACAAATGACGAATGACAAAGCGACTTCACCTATGGTCAATGCTGCGATCTTCGACCTGGATGGTACGCTGTTCACCGGTCACATCTGGCAGGGGCTCTTCCGCTACCTGCGACTGCATCGCCGTAACAGGCTCTTGCTCTATGCCTTCCTGGCGGCTCATATGCCCGTTGGTTTCCTTTGTCAGATGAGGCTGATGGACAGTGGAAGGATGCGGATCGCCTGGTGTCGCCACATGGCGTGGATGCTGCGGGGGATGAGCATAGCAGAGGGCGCCCGGGCTTTTACCTGGATCACCGACGAGTATGTCATGCCCCTGTTACGGCTGGACGTCGTTGCGCTGCTGCGGGAACATCAGGCGCGGGGAGAGCGCGTTATCTTGCTCTCGGGCTCCTTCCAACCGCTGCTTGAAATCATCGGGGAGCGGTTGGGTGCGGACGTAATGCTCGGCACGCAGCCCGAGCAGCGGGATGGGTGTTACACCGGTCAAACGCTGGAGCCGGTCTGCCAGGGAGAGGGCAAGGCTGTGAGGCTCCGCGCCTATCTGGCCGAGGAGGGCAACGATGTTGACCTTGGCGCGTGCAGCGGTTACGCCGACAGCATCTTCGACCTGTCGGTGCTGGAGATGGTGGGCCACCCGGTCGCCGTCTACCCGGACGAGGAACTGGCTTCATTGGCGGCGCAGCGTGGCTGGTTGGTTTTCCGGGAAGGTTCTCCGGCGCACTCTGAGAGGAGTCAAGCGTGAAGAGAAAGTACGACGTCATTGTCATCGGCGCGGGATTGGGTGGGCTGTCGGCGGCGACGATGCTGGCCCGCAACGGCCTGGGCGTGCTGCTCCTGGAGCGGCACAACGTCCCCGGCGGCTACGCGACCAGTTTCGTCCGCGGCCGCTACGAGTTCGAGGTCGCGCTGCATGAGCTATCGGGCATCGGCCCGCCGGAGCGCCGGGGCAGCCTGTACCGCTACCTGGAGTATCTGGGCGTAGCCGACAAGGTGGAGTTTTTCCGCGTGCCTAATCTCTATCGGTCTGTCTTTCCAGACCTGGACGTCACTCTACCTTCGGGGCGGGACCTGTTCGAGGCGAAACTGTGCCAGACTTTCCCTACTGAAGCGAAGGGCATCCGCCGCTTCGTGAAGCGCGTGTTTGACCTGCGCGGCGACTTCATCAAGATCTCCAAGCAGCGGGGCGCGGGCAGCCCGATCACGATGCCTTTCCGCCTGCCCCACTTTTTCCGCTATCTGCCCACTACCTGGGGCCACGTGTTGAACCGGGACGTGCGAGACCCGCGCGCGCGGGCGGTGCTATCGCAGTACTGGGGCTACGTCGGTATGCCGCCGTCCGAGATATCGTTTCTGTACTTCGCCACCACGTTGGCTGCCTACGTGCGGCGGGGAGCGGCTTTTCCCAGGGGAAGATCGCAGGCGCTCTCCAACGGTTTCCTATCCTCGTTTGAAGAGCACGGGGGTGAGGCCCGTATGAACTGCGGTGTCCAGCGCATTATCACTGGCGAAGGGCGTGTCACCGGCGTGGTCACCGACGAAGGGGAGGAGATCGGAGCCGGATGGATCGTCTCCAACGCCGACCCTATCACCACTTGCCGGGGATTGATCGACGACGGCGGGGTGGAGTCCCATTTCTTCACCAAACTTCAATCCAGCGAAGTGGCTCCCTCGACTGTCAATGTCTATCTGGGCGTGGCCCGGCCGCACGAGGAACTGGGCCTCACTGAGCACGAGATTTTCGTCAACGGTGACTATGATTTTGACCGCCACTACGAGATGATGCGAACCGTTGGCGCTGAGCCGCCACCGGCGATTGCTGTCACCTGCTACAACGTCGTCTACCCCGACATCTCGCCGCCGGGCACGTCCATCGTCGTGCTGACGGCGCTCATGTACGGGGAGCCGTGGTACGAGGTTCCACCTGCCGAGTACGTGGCGACCAAGAACCGCATCGCCGACGGGATGATCCGCAGGGCCGAAGAGGTCGCGCCTGGCCTGCGAGAGTATGCCGAGGTGGTGGAGGTCTCCACGCCGATCACCAACATGCGCTACGCGGGCACATTGGGCGGCAGCATCTACGGCTTCAACCAGCCGCCCCGCGATAACATCGTATGGCGCATGGGTCACCGGGGACCGCTGGAGGGGCTGTACTTCGTCGGCGCGTGGACGCAGCCAGGCGGCGGCTTTGAGCCGTCCATAATGTCCGGGCAGATGGCTGGCGGGGCGATCCTGGGCAGGGTCCGGGGTGACAGGGTGATCGGGTGACAGGGTGACTGGGTGACAAGGTGACGAGGAGGGGGGCAGCATGGCTTTGGAGATTATCTATTGGCTGCAGGATGTGCGCGAGCACATGCGCGTGTCGCGGCGGCGAAAGACGCTCCGCCAGCCAGGGCGCGGTTTCGACTACGCTGACGACAGGTTTCGAGATGTCGTCCAGCGTGTTGTCTCCCGCATCCATCCCCGGCGCATGCGGCTGCGTGTGACCGAGGTCATCCAGGAGACGGTCACGACGAGGACCTTTCGCCTTGAGCGCATTGCTGGGGTCGGTCTCCGACCGTGCCCCCTGCCGCCGTTCCGGCCCGGGCAATACGTGAACGTCTTTGTGGACGTGGATGGGGTACTCACCAGCCGGCCTTACAGCATTGCCTCCGCGCCCCCCCTTTCATTCCCCCCAATGGGGGGGAGCGAAACGCTGGAACTGACCGTGCGGGACAGGCCGGGCGGCTTCGTCGCGCCGTACCTGCTCAACGAGGTGCAGGTAGGCGACGAACTGGAGACTACCGGCCCTGCCGGATGCTTTTATCACGAGCCGCTGATTGACGGGGACGACCTGGTGTTCCTGGCAGGCGGCAGTGGGATCACGCCGTTCATGAGCATCATTCGGGATGCCTTCGGTAGGGGCGAGGTTACCTCGCCCCTACACATCTATCTGCTCTATGGCAGCCGGGTGCCGGACGACGTCATCTACGGCGACGAACTGGCCGAACTGGCGGCCGGCCATCCCAACTTCGACTACGCGCTGGTCATCTCCGAACCGCCGCCGGGCTACGAAGGCGATCGCGAGGGCGACCACAAGGGCGATCGCGAGGGCGACCACAAGGGCGACCACAAGGGCGACCGCAAGGGCGACCACAAGGGTCGCCCCTACCTGACCGGGTTCCTTGATGCGAATCTCATCCGGGAACAGGTCGGCGACCCTTCGACAGGCTCACCGCCACGAGTACTCGCGGTGGCAGGGCAGGCCGTGGTAGGCAAGACCTTCTACATCTGCGGCCCGAACGTTATGTACGACTTCTGCCTGGCGGCCCTGGAAGAACTGGGCGTGCCCGCCTATAAGATCAAGAGGGAACTCTATGGCCCGCCCGCCGACGTGACGCAAGAGCCCGGCTGGCCGGCGGGGCTGTCGGCCGACACGTTTTTTTACGTGGAGGTCGTGGGCCGGAAGACGGTCCGCGCCCCGGCCGGCGAGCCACTGATAAACACGCTGGAGCGGTATGCCATCGTCGTGGAGGCGGTTTGCCGCTCCGGAGCGTGCAGCACTTGCCGCGCCCGTCTTCTCTCCGGCAAGGTCTTCATGCCAGCCCACACCGGCCTGCGCGAGTCGGACCGGCAGCGCGGCTACATCCACACCTGCGTCGCCTATCCGCTGGAGGATTTGCGGATTCGCTTGTGAGGCTATTGTGAGTATGGTGCATCGCAGCCGACAAGGAGATCATGTATGAACATTAAGCCCTTTCACACCGAGCGGTTTTTCGCCATCCACGAATTCACCGCGCCGTATATCCTGTGTGCGTCCGATTGTGAGTCGCTGACCGTGGATGAGTTGCTGCAATTGGCCGGGGCCTCCTGGGAATCTCTCGGCCGATTGTGGTTGGGCTACACCGAAAGCCAGGGGGCCCCCGCGCTCAGGGAGCGCATCGCCGATATGTACACCAGCGTGAGTAGCGACCAGGTGATTGGCCTGGCTGCGCCGGAGGAAGGTATCTTTCTGACGATGCATGCCTTGCTGGAGCCGGGTGACGAGGTGATCGTGCTGACACCCTGCTATGACTCGCTGATCAACGTGGTGGAGTATCTCAACTGCCGTGTTTTCCGTTGGTCGGTGGTGGAGGCCGACGAACCGCCGGACGGCTCTGGCGGCTGGCGGCTCGATCTCGACGCGCTGGAAAGTCTCGTCACGCCGCGCACCAAACTGGTCATCGTCAATTTCCCGCACAACCCCACTGGCTATCTGCCCTCCCACGAAGAATGGCAGGCCATCATCCAGATCGTCGAGCGGGTTGGCGCGTGGCTCTTCTCCGACGAGATGTACCGGGGCCTGGAGTACGACCCCGCTGCGCGCCTCTCTCCCGGCTGCGATCTGTACGAGCGCGGTATTACCCTCGCTGGATTGTCCAAGACCTACGGGCTGCCCGGCCTGCGCGTCGGCTGGCTGGTCTTGCAGGACACACCGCTGAGGGATCGTATCCTGGGCTGGAAGGACTACACGACCATCTGCGCCAGCGCACCCGGTGAGGCCCTGGCCCAGGTCGCGCTCCAGGTCGGCGACGTGCTCGTCGAACGCAGCCGGGCCATCGTCCAGAACAACCTGGCGCTGGCGGAACCGTTTTTCGCGCGCTGGTCAGCCGTTTTTCGCTGGAACCGGCCCCAGGCCGGGTCGGTGGCTCTCGTCGGGCTGCGTGGCGCATCCGCGCGGGGTTTTAGCGATAGACTGGTGGCCGAACAGGGCGTGCTGCTTCTGCCCAGCACTGGCCTTGGCTTTGGTGATGGCCACGTCCGCTTCGGTTTTGGGCGGCTCAACTTCCCCGGCGGCCTGGAGCAACTGGATCGTTACCTGCAAGGCCGCCTCAGGATTGAAATCCCTGGCTGAAACTGAGAAGTGCCCTCAGGCACTAAAATGAGAGAGGAGCTCTGTTATGTTCAAAACCCGCATCACCGAACTGCTTGGCATCGAACATCCCATCGTCGGTGGGTGCATGATGCACATCTCTGGGCCGGAGTTTGTGGCGGCCATCTCCAATGCTGGCGCGCTGGGTATGATGGCTTCCGCCATGTTCGGAAGCCAGGACGAATTCCGCCAGGCGGTCCGCCGGGCCAAGGATTTGACCCTTGGGAAGGTACCCTTCGGCGTCAACTTGAGTCTCTTTCCAGCGCTGCGGCCTATTGACAATGCTCTCTACGTCGAGGTGATTCTGGAAGAGGGCGTACCGGTGGTCGAGACCAGCGGCCACCGGCCGCCGGAGGACTTATTGGCGCGATTGAAAGAAGGCGGCGTGAAGACGATGCACAAGTGCGTCAGTGTGCGGCATGCCCTCAGCGCGCAGAGGGCCGGCGTAGACGCTGTGATCATCTTTGGCAGCGAGGGGGGCGGCCACATCGGCGAACTGGGGCTAACGACGATGGCCCTGGTGCCCCGCGCCGCCGACGCGCTGGAAGTACCGGTGTTGGCGGCGGGAGGCATCGCCGACGGGCGGGGGCTGCTGGCTGCACTGGTACTGGGCGCAGAAGGGGTCACCGTCGGCACGCGGTTGCTGGTCACAAAGGAGTGCCCCATCCACGAGAACCTCAAACAGGCGTTGGCCGCCGCTACGGAACTGGACACGCTGCTGATACTGGGCTCGCTGCACAATACACTCCGCGCCTGGAAGAACCCTGCCGCCCTCAAGGTGGCTGAGTTGGAGGCGAGCCAGGCCGGGATGTGGGAGATTCTTTCCATTGTGGCTGGCGTGGAGGCAAAGCGCATGTACGAGGAGGGGGACGTGGATTCCGGTGTGATCGCTTGCAGCCAGTCCATCGGCATCGTGCGCGAGATCAGGCCGGTGGCGGAGGTCATCGGCGGGATGGTGCGAGAGGCGGCGGGGATAGCGGCGCATCTCCATCCCAGGTCATCGCGCCCATACCGGTTTGAAAACGTGAAGCGTGAGGACGTGAAACGTGATGTGTGATGATCGCGTTTCACGCTTGAATTCTCACTATGCATTAAGGAGTGTCGAATCCATTTAAGTCGTACCTTAAAAGTCCAATAAAGTCGTATCACCCCTGATCTTGACAATACACTGTTGACGAGACATCATCTCCCTAAACTGGAAATGTGGAGGGAGAGATGGCCAGAATAACGACCTTGC
>JADHWW010000182.1 GCA_016783285.1 Anaerolineae bacterium | reverse complement strand
CGGCGGGTCTACGGGGGGCGTGTCGGCCTGCTGGCGGCGGCCTTCGTCGCGTTGATGGTCTCGCACGTGCAGCAGGCTCACTTCTACACTGCCGACGTGCCGCTGGCCTTCTTCGTCCTGGGCACGCTGCTCTTCGCCGTCCGCCTGGCCGAGGGTGGACAGCTGCACCAAGCCTTGCTGGCGGGCGCGTGGGCCGGGTTGGCCGTGGGCACCAAGTTCAGCGCGACGCTGCTGGTGTTGCCGCTGTGCGCGGCATTGATGGTCAGCCCAGCACCGGCTCTTCCAGGCCGGTGCTGGGCGGGCCAGTGCCGGGCAAGCCGGTGCCGGGCTCGCTGGAAGCGTGGCCTGGCGTGCGGCGGCGCGGCGCTGGCGGCCTTTGCGCTCACCAACCCCTTTGCACTCCTGGTCTTCCCCACATTCTGGCGCAACGTGGCGGAGCAGGGGGCCATCGTGCGAGGTCTGCTGGACGTGCCCTACACCCGCCAGTTCCACGCCACCTGGCCCTATCTCTACCCGCTGGTGCAGCAGTTGCGCTGGGGGATGGGGTGGCCGCTGGGGCTGGTCGCCTGCACCGGGTTGGCCTGGGCGGTGTGGCGGGCGGTGCGGGAGCCGCCACACCGGGCGGAGTGGGTGCTGCTGGCGTGGACGGTGCCCTGTTTCGCCTTCGTCGGCGCGCTCTACGCCAAATTCCCCCGCTACCTCTTGCCCCTGACACCACTGTTGGCTCTCTACGCGGCTCGTCTGCTGGCCGACCTGCTCCAACGGCAACGGCGTGCCGCCTCTTCCCTCATTTACTCATTCCTCATCTACTCATTTCTCATCTACTCCCTACTTTGGTGTCTGGCCTTCGCCAGTCTCTACCACCACTCGCATCCTTGGCTGACCGCCTCAGAATGGTTCTACGACCACGCGGGACGGGGGGCGATCGTGGCCGTCGAGCAGTGGGACCACCCGCTGCCACTGGACGCGACGAGTATCTACGACTATGACGTGCGGGAACTGCCCATTTTCGACGAGGACACGCCGGAGAAGTGGGCGGCGATGGAGGAGGTATTGGCGGAAGCCGACTACGTGGTCATCGCCAGTCGGCGTGGATACGCGACGTTGGCGCGGTGGCTGGTCCGTTATCCCCTCACAGCCCGCCATTACCGGCTGCTCTTTGAGGGTGGACTGGGCTTCGAGCCGGTGGCCTGCTTCGGACGCTACCCGCGCCTGGGGCCGCTGGCGCTGGTGGACGATCCGACCACTGGTCTGGACTTCTCGCTGCCTGATCTCTGCCGGCCTGAGTCACTGTTTGTGCTGCGCCTGGGCCGGCTGGATGAGAGTTTTGTCGTTTACGACCACCCGCAGACGATCATCTTCCGCCGCTCCGCGCCCTAGAACGACCGCTGTTCCGTCCGGGAGATTATCTCGTCCTGCAACGCTTTGCCGAGATCGCAGAAATAGTCGCTGTAGCCTGCCACGCGTACGATAAGGTTCCGGTACTGCTCAGGGTTCTCTTGCGCGGCGCGCAGCGTGGCGCCATCCACGACGTTGAACTGGATATGGTGACCGTCCAGCCTGAAGTAGGTGCGTATCAATTGAACGAACTTGTCCAGGCCCTCGTCGTCTTTGAGCAACTGGGGCGTGAACTTCTGATTGAGCAGCGTGCCGCCGGTGCGGACGTGGTCCATCTTGGCCGCTGATTTGAGGACCGCCGTCGGGCCACGTCGGTCTGCTCCCTGCACGGGCGAAATGCCTTCGGAGAGGGGTGCCCAGGCCCGGCGTCCATCGGGTGTGGCCCCGATCAGCGAGCCAAAGTACACGTGAACCGTGGTCGGCAGCAGGTTGATACGGTACGTTCCGCCTCTGGTGTTCTGGCGTCCGTCTATGGCATGGAAGTAGGCCTCGAACACAGCCACCATCACGTCGTCCGTATAATCGTCGTCGTTGCCGTACTTGGGTGTCTTATTCAGCAGCATCTGGCGTACTCTTTCGTGCCCCTCGAAATCGTCCTGGAGGACAGCCAGCAGTTTTGCCATCGTCAGGGTCTTCTCGTCAAAAACGTGGTACTTGATGGCAGTCAGGGCGTCGGTCATCGTGCCTACGCCCACCCCTTGGATGTAACTCGTGTCATACCGTGCACCGCCGTCGTGGTAGTCCTTGCCCTTGGCGATGCAATCGTCAATCAACAGTGAAAGGAACGGCGCAGGGATATAGTTGGCGTACAGCCTTTCGACGACGTTGTTGCCCCGCACTTTGATGTCCACGAAGTGGTTCAACTGCTTTTTGTAAGCCTCGAACAGTTCCTCGAAGGAGTCAAATTGCGTGGGGTCTCCTGTTTCCAGCCCGACCCTGCGGCCGGTCCGGGGGTCAACGCCGTTGTTCAGGGTGATCTCGAACACCTTGGGCATGTTGAAGTAGCCCGTCAGGTTGTAGTTTTCCTTTCCAAACGCGCCGGTCTCCACACAACCGCTGGTGCCACCGTTTCGTGCATCTGCGATGGATTTGCCCTGCCGGATCATCTCCTGGACAACAACGTCGGCGTTGAACACCGAGGGCTGGCCAAACCCCGTGCGGATGATCTTGGCCGCTCTCTTGATGAATCTATTGGGGTTCTTCTTGCTGACCTGAATGGAGGAACTGGGCTGCAACAGTCGCATCTCCTCTATCACGTCCAGAAGCAAGTAGGTGACCTCATTGACGGCGTCGGAGCCGTCCTCTTTCAGACCGCCCGTGTTGATCTGGGCGAAATCCGTGTACGTGCTGCTCTCCGCCGCGGTGACTCCAACCTTGGGCGGCGCAGGCTGGTTGTTGAATTTGATCCAGAAGCACTGCAGCAACTCTTCGGCTTGCTCGCGGGTGAGCCTTCCCTCTTCCAGTCCCTTTTGGTAAAAGGGGTACAAATGCCGATCCAATCGCCCCGGATTGAAGGCGTCCCAGGGGTTCAGTTCTGTTGTCACGCCGAGGTGGACGAACCAGTAGTACTGCAACGCCTCCCACAAATCCCGGGGCGCGTGGGCTGGTACGTGCGAACAGACCTCGGCGATGTGCTCCAGTTCCTGCTTTCTCTGCGGATCGGTCTCCTGCTGCGCTAATTCCCTGGCTTTTTCCGCGTGCCGTTCCGCAAAGAGGATCAAGGCGTCTGCGCAGATGAGCATGGCCTTGAGTTGTTCTTGTTTGTCGTATGCTTCTGGGTCGTTCAGGTAATCCAGGTTTTGCAGGCTTTGCTGAATGTCCCGCTTGAAGTCTAGGAGCCCTTTGTGGTAGATCTTGTCATCCAGGACTGTGTGACCGGGAGACCGTTGCTCCATGAACTCGGTAAAGACGCCGGCCTCGTATGCACCTTTCCATTCCTCCGTCATTTCCTGAAAGATGAGTTCGCGCATCGTCTTGCCCCGCCAGAAGGGGATAATGGTTTCCTCGTAAACCTGCCGGGCCTGGGTACTGACGGCAAAGGATATCTTTTCCCGGGAATTGAGGATGTCCAGGTCTTCCAGGCTATGGCAGCAAAGTTCCGGGTAGGTCGGCACGGCCTTAGGGGCCGGGCCCTTCTCGCCGATGATCAGTTCGCCTGTGTTGATGCAGATGGTCTTGTGTTCCATCAAGTACTTGAACGCCAGCGCACGATGTACGGGCGCGGACACCAGTCCCAGATTCTGCCGGTAGAATTCGGTCAGCAGCTCTGCTCTCTCGGTCGAGAGGGTGGGCCTGGCATCCAGGCTTTGCTGCCTCAATCGGGCGACTCTTTCGCTCATGGACATGATATCAACCTCCCATTTTCACTCGCAAGCACTCGCAAGCCCAATTCTAGACGATTTTGAGCAAAGAGCAAGTGTATACTGTCGTCGTTGCGGTTACTGCCTCCTGATGGTATAATGCCCGCTATGCGCAGGTGGCGTCTCTGGATCGGCATAATAATCAGTCTGGTCTGTCTCGTCCTGGCCCTGGCCGGCATCGAGTGGGACCAGGTTGGTCTGGCGCTACGGCGGGGCGATTGGCGCTACCTGGCGCCGGCCGCTGTCTCGCTCCTGGCCTACCTTCTGGCGCGCTCGATCCGCTGGCGCATCCTGCTAGGGCCGGAGGTCAGCCTGGCCGAGGCCTTTGCCGTGACCAACATCGGTTATCTGGTCAGCAACGTCCTCCCCTTCCGTCTGGGCGACCCGGCGCGGGCGGTGGCGATTGGGCTGGGAGGTGGGGTGAGGATGAGCGCGGCGCTCTCCACCGTCGTCGTCGAGCGGGTGCTGGATATGCTGATGGTCGTGCTTTTGCTGGCGGTCACGGTGCCCTTCGTAGGGCAGGCCGGGTGGATGAGGGAGACCGGCATAGTGGCAGGGGTGGGGGCGCTGGCCGTGATGGCCGTGCTTGTCGCCTTGGCCCTGTGGCCCGACCAGGGACGGTGTTTCCTGCGCGGTCTGCTCTCCCGTCTCCCGCGCGTTGACGTCGAGCGGTGGATGCAGGCATTGGGCGGTCTCCTGGACGGGCTGGCCGCGCTGCGCTCGGGGCGGCGGGTGCTCGGTCTGTGCCTGTGGTCGCTCGTGGCCTGGGCTTTTTGCATCGGCTACTACTACAGTATGCTCTGGGCCTTCCTCGACTCGCCTACGCTGCTGATGGCCACCTTCCTCACGTGTGCCATCGGGCTGGGTATGGCGGTGCCAGCATCGCCCGGGGCGATGGGGGTCTTTCACGCCTTCGCCCGGTATGCGCTGGTGCTGCCCTTCGGCGTGGACGCTGCCGATGCCGTCGTCATCGCCTTTGCCTCTCATACCTACCAGTACATCCTGATGGTACTGTTGGGGTTGTGGGGCCTGGCCCGACAGAACCTCTCCCTTGGCCAGTTACGGGCCGACGTAACAACTACATTGACATAACAAAGGAGTGAGATATTGACCGATCCTTCGACAGGCTCAGGACACCGCCCTTCGACAGGCTCAGGACACTGTTTTCTCGTCACAGGCGGAGCGGGCTTCATCGGCTGCAATTACGTCCACCGGCTGCTGGCGCGGGGCGAGCAGGTGACGGTGTACGACAACCTGTCGCGCCGCGGAACCGAGGCCAACGTAGCCTGGCTGCGCGAGTTGCACGGTGCGGACAGTTTTCAGCTCGTGGTGGGCGACGTGCGCGATTACGAGACGCTGGCCGAGGCGGCGCGAGGAACCGGCGTCGTCGTGCACCTGGCTGGGCAGACGGCGGTCACCACTTCGGTGACGGACCCCCGTTCTGACTTCGAGGACAACGCGCTGGGTACTTTTAACGCACTGGAGGCGGCGCGACACGCGGGCACTAATCCCATATTCCTCTATGCCTCCACCAACAAGGTCTATGGCGGGATGGAGGAGGTAGCGGTGATTGAGCAGGAGACTCGCTATGCCTATCGGGACTTCCCACTCGGCATCTCGGAGACGCAGCCGCTCGACTTCCACTCGCCCTACGGCTGTTGTTATTCAGCCGATACTGACATTCTCACCGATAAGGGATGGAAAAAGTTTTGCGAATTAACCCCCAATGATCAGGTTTTAACCTACAACATTGAGCGAAAGGTGGCTGAGTATCAAACACCCACAGAGCATTTTGCATATTCTTATACCGGCAAAATGTACGTACAAAATAACCGTCGTCTCAAGACATGTGTGACGCCCAATCACAAAATGCTGGTGTCTTGGGACTGCGATCACGATGAATTGAAAAATCCGCGCCTTTTGGAAGCTCGACAAATTGAGGGAAAGCCAATGGCTTATCTTCTCGCTGCCGATTACAATGGAGGAGAAAAACCTGAATGTTTTGTCTTGCCTGAAGTGAAAGCCGGAAAGCATAAACATCGCTTCCTTGCACGCGCGATCCCGATGGATGATTGGTTGAGATTTTTGGGCTGGTATATCTCAGAAGGTCATTGTTATGAAAATCAGAAAACCGGTAATTGCACGGTGACATTAACCACTTATAGTCGAACTGAAGAGGCAATCGCTGTGATGCAAGCCATTGGCCTATCGCCTGTGATAGATCAGCATCATATCACAGCAACGTCCCGTCAGTTGTACGAGTATGTCAAATTGTTTGGCAAAAGCCACGGCAAATACATTCCGCGGGAGATTAAGCGCCTTGATCGAAAAAAACTTGCTGTTTTGCTGGAATCTTTGCTGGATGGTGATGGCAATAAGCACAGCAAACACGGCTGGAGATACACAACCGTTTCGCAGAAATTGGCAGATGATGTTCAGGAAATTGCGATCAAGTGTGGAATGGCATCATCGGTTACTTTGGACAAAGAGGGGTATTACCGCGTTTATATTAGTACAACCAGAACTGCTCAATGCAACCTGGGCCAAAATAGGAGCGAGTGGGTGGAATATGCCGGAATGGTTTACTGTGTGGAAGTACCCAATTCCACTGTAATGGTGAGGCAAGATGGTTATGCCTTCTTCTCCGGAAACTCCAAAGGGGCCGGCGACCAGTACGTGCGTGACTACACCCGCATCTATGGCTTGCCGGCGGTGGTTTTTCGCCAGTCATGCATCTATGGGCCACGGCAGATGGGGGTCGAGGATCAGGGCTGGGTGGCCTGGTTTATCATCGCCGCCGTCACTGCCCAACCCATCACCATTTACGGCAACGGCAAGCAGGTGCGCGATGTGCTTTTCATTGACGACCTGCTCGATGCTTACGACGCCGCCATCGCCCACATTGACGTCATCGCCGGACAGGTGTACAACGTTGGCGGAGGACCGGCGCACACGATGTCGGTGTGGGCTGAGTTTGGGCCGATCCTGGAGCGATTGATCGGCCATCCCATCCCCGTCTCCGGCGACGATTGGCGCCCCGGCGACCAGCCTATCTACATCTCCGACATTCGCAAAGCCGGGCGCGAGTTGGGCTGGCAGTCCCGCGTAGGGGTTGAGGAAGGCATCCGCCGGCTCTACGAGTGGGTCGTCGCCAACCGCTTATTGTTTGAGATGGGGTGACACGGGGACAGGGTGACAGGGGGAGAATCTCCAAGTCCCCTTGTCTCCTTGTCTCCCGCTCATATCATACGTTTTGTGAAGGTGTTTTCTAGTGAAGATACTGATTGTCCTCACCTACTACCGCCCCCACACCAGCGGCCTCACCATCTACGCCGAGCGCCTGGCGCGGGGGCTGGCGGCACGGGGCCATCAGGTCACCGTGCTGACTTCCCGCTTCGACCGCTCCTGTCCCATCGAGGCGCTGGAGGATGGCGTGCGGGTGGTGCGTGCGCCGGTGCTCTTCCGCGTCAGCAAAGGAGTCATCATGCCGACCTTCGGCTGGCTGGCGACGCAACTGGTGCGTGAACATGACGTCGTCAGCCTGCACCTGCCGCAATTCGACGCAGCCGGCGTGGCGGCGCGGGGTCGCCTGATGGGTAAACCTACGACGTTGACCTACCATTGTGATCTGAGACTCCCACCTGGCCCGTTCAATTGGCTGGTCAACCAGGTGGTGCACGTGATGAACTATCTGGCGGGGCTCTTTTCCGACCGGGTGATTGCCTATACGCAGGACTTCGCCGACCATTCCCCTTTCCTGCGCACTTTTCGCGGTAAGTTGGAAGTCGTTCCACCGCCGGTGGAACTGCCAGAGGTGGGGCCAGGGGCGGTGGTGGCATTCGCCAAGATGCACAATCTGGACGGGAGCGGGCCGGTGATTGGGATGGCGGCGCGGCTGGCGGCCGAGAAGGGCGTTGAAGTGTTGCTGAACGCGCTGCCGCGTGTGTTGGAGGTCTATCCGGAGGCGCGGGTGCTTTTCGCTGGCCAGTATCAGGACGTATTGGGTGAGGATGCTTACGCCCAACGGCTGGCTCCGTTGTTCCATCAATACGAGGAACACTGGGAGTTCGTGGGTGTGCTGAATCCATTGCAGATGGCGACCTTTTATCCCAATCTGGACGTCATCGTCGTGCCCAGCCTCAACTCGACCGAGTCGTTCGGGCTGGTACAGGTGGAGGCGATGTTGTGTGGCACACCCTCGATTGCCAGCGACCTGCCGGGGGTGCGCCAGCCGGTGCTGCAGGCAGGGATGGGGGAGGCGGTACCGATAGGGGATAGCGCAGCCTTGGCGGAGGCCATCCTTCGTGTGGTCCGCAATCACGCCGATTACGTGCGGCCCAGGGAGGAGATCGTGGAACGGTGGAACACCGGGCGCACGGTGGCGGAGTACGAGGCGCTCTTCGAGCGGTTGTTGCGATGAGTGCCTGCGACCTCCGTGCCGCCGTGAACAGGCGGCGTTGGAGGCCACATTGATTGACGTGGACGACGACCTGCTCTGGCGACACCTGCGCGACTTGCCGGCTTTTCGGGCGCTCTTACGGGCCGTGGAGGCCCGCTTCTACGCAGACCTGCCTCTCCCTCGCCCCGTGCTCGACCTGGGCTGCGGCGATGGGCACTTCGCCTCGGTCGCTTTCGACGAACCGCTGGAGGCGGGTTTTGACCCCTGGTGGGGGCCGCTGACCGAGGCACGCGAACGGGGGGCCTATCGGTTGTTGGCTCAAGCCGACGGGGCGCGGATGCCCTACCCCGACGAAACCTTTGCCGCCGTAGTGAGCAACTCGGTACTGGAACATATCCCAGAGGTGCAGCCGGTGCTGGTGGAGGTGGCTCGGGTGCTACGGCCGGATGGTGTTTTTTACTTCTGTGTGCCAGGCCCCGATTTTCTGCCCTTTCTTTCCATCGGACGGGCGCTGGATTGGTTGTGGCAGCGTGGCACGCAACTTGTGACTTTACGCACTTGCAAACTTGCTGACTTGCCAACTTGCAAACTTGCAAACTTGCGAACTTGCAAACTTGCCCACTTGCCCACTTGCCCACTTGCTGATTTGTACCGCCGTTTCTTCAACCGCATCTCCCGGCACTACCATTGTGACGGGGCCGATGTGTGGGCGCGACGATTGGAGACAGCGGGGTTGCGGTTGGTCCGCTGGTGGCCCTACTTCTCTCGCCGGGCGTTGGCAGCCCTGGAGTGGGGTCACTACCTGGGGCTGCCCTCGCTGGTGTGCAAGAAACTGACCGGGCGCTGGGTACTGCATCCCTCCGGGCC
>JADHWW010000181.1 GCA_016783285.1 Anaerolineae bacterium | reverse complement strand
TGATGGTCGCCGTCAAAGCCAATGCTTACGGCCACGGGGCGGTGCCGGTGGCGCGGGCGGCGCTGGAGGGAGGGGCCACGCGTCTGGCCGTGCACCGTGCTCCGGAGGGCGTGCAACTGCGCCAGGCAGGCATCACCGCCCCCATCCTTATTATGGGCTACACCCTGCCCGCCGAGTCGGAGCGGGTCGTGCGCTGGGATCTGACGCCGACGGTCAACAGCCGGCCCCAGGCGGAGGCGCTGTCGGCGGCGACTGTGGCCGTAGGCAAACCGCTGCCCGTCCACGTCAAAGTGGACACCGGCATGGGCCGCTACGGTCTCCTGCCCGACGAGGTGCTGGATTTCGTGCGCTTCCTGAGTGGACTGCCGGGCCTGGCACTGGAGGGGTTATACACCCACCACGCCGTGGCCGATCTGGCCGACAAGGCCTTCACCCGCCACCAGTTCAGCATCTACGTGGACGTGGTGAAGCAACTGGAGGCGGCGGGCTTCACCTTTTCCCTCAAACACGTGTCCAACAGCGCCACCACGCTTGACCAGCCGGAGATGGCGCTGGACATGGTGCGCTGTGGTATCGCCCTGTATGGACTCCATCCTTCGGACGAGGTGGAGCCGGCCATTCCACTGCGCCCGGCCCTGGCGCTCAAGAGCCGCGTGGCCCGCGTGCGCACGCTGCCCGCCGGGGCCAGCATCAGTTACGGCCGGACGTACATCACCGACAAGCCCACGCGCGTGGCCCTCGTCCCCGTCGGCTACGGCGATGGCTACCACCGTTTCCTTTCCAACCGGGGCGCGGTGCTGATCCGCGGACAGCGGGCACCTATCGTCGGGCGTGTGTGTATGGACCAGTTCGTCGTGGACGTCAGTCATATCCCCGCCGTCCAGTTGCACGACGTGGTGGTGCTGATCGGGCGGCAGGGGGAGGAGCGCATCCCGGCCGAGGAGGTCGCTCGCTGGGCCGAGACGATCAACTACGAGGTGACCACCGGGCTGCTGCCTCGGGTCGTGCGGATCTACCTGTGGGGAGGGAAAGAAGTGGAGCGGATAAACCTGTAGAGAGGAATCGGTTTTCCAGTCGCGCACTGCCTGGAATGCCCGACACTCCAACAATGCCGCCTTGACGCACACGATAAGATGAGTATAATGTGGGCAGTCTGCAGTGCAGAATGTGGCATTGGTCTGGCCTCCCGCCCCATTTCGCACCAGTCGCCAGAGAGAAAGGAGGTGGAACATCGAGAATTCGTAACTGTATCCCGCTGATTGTACATAGTCCAGAATAGAATAAAGGAGGAGAACCGTGAATCGCAAGCTATCTACACTGTTGGTCATCTTGTTGACCTTAAGCATTGTGCTCACTGCCTGCGGGCAGGCCGAGTGCCCCGAGTGCCCTGAATGCCCTCCGTACCCCGAGGCGGGGGAGTGTCCTCCATGTCCCGAGGCAGCCGAATGCCCCGAATGCCCTCCATGCCCCGAGGTGGCTGTGGCTGGCGGGGAGCGTTTGCAGATCGTTAAGGATCGAGGCAGTGTCGTCTGCGGCAGCCGCACCGATCTGCTTGGCTTTGGCTACCTGGACCAGGCGGGCAACAACGTCGGCTTTGACATTGACTTTTGCCGAGCCGTGGCTGTCGCCATCTTCAATGACCCCAACGCCGTCGAGTTCGTGCCGTTGACGGCGGCCGAGCGTGGCCCGGCCCTGCAGACCGCCGAGGTGGACATACTATCCCGCAACTGCACCTGGACCTCCAGCCGTGACGCGCAGTGGGGCAACTTTACGGTCGTCACGTTCTACGACGGGCAGGGGATGATAGTCCGCAAGGACCTCGGCGCCACCACGTTGGAGGACCTGGATGGCGCGACCGTCTGCGTGACCACCGGCACCACCACCGAGCTGAACCTGGCCGACAACTTCCGAGGGCGCGGCCTGGAGTTCACCGCGGTCACCTTTGAGGATACCGCCTCCGTGTACAACGCCTACGACGAGGGCCGCTGCGACGCCGCCACCAGCGACAAGTCGCAATTGGCGGCCATCCGGATGGGCCTGACCAACCCTGATGACCACATGATCATGGACGTCACCATGTCCAAAGAGCCTCTGACGCCGGCCGTCCCTGCGGGCGACGATCAGTGGTTCGACCTGGTCAAGACCGTGGCCTACGTCCTGATCAACGCCGAGGAACTGGGCATCACCTCGGCCAACGTGGACGAGATGATGGGCAACGACAACCCCGAGATCAAGCGCTTGTTGGGCGTCGAGGGCGAGTTCGGTCAGACCGACCTGGGCCTGGAAGCCGATTTCGCCGCCAATATAATCCGCGAGGTAGGCAACTATGGAGAAGTCTACGATCGCTACATGGGTCCCAACGGCGATGCCTTTACCCTCGACCGTGGTCCCAACGAGCTGTGGTCGAATGGCGGCCTGATCTATGCGCCGCCCCTGCGCTAACCGAATCTCAGCAGGCTGAATTTTTGAGGAGTGAGGCACGCCCACGTGCCGAACGGAGCCGCACCTGGGGGTGCTAACTCCTCAAATCTGTATCTATCGAGTTTGTCCAGTCTTGGAGCATAGGGGCCAGGTTCCCCTAAGGAACCTGGCCCCTTTTGGAAAGGGATCGAGTATGAGTGAAGACTCTCGCATCCAAGTCATCACCAAGAGCAGCATCCCTCTCTGGCGCGACGAGCGAGTGATCCAGGGAATCGCCCAGGTCATCTCTGCGGCCCTCGTGATTGGTTTTTTGGTTTTCTTCGCCAGCAACGTGTTCCAGGCTGCCCACGACAGAGGATTGAGCCTGGGGTACGACTTCGTGAGCGGATCGGCCGGGTTTCCCCTGGCAGAGTCGGTGATCCCATACGATGAATCTCAATCCTTTGGCTACGCCTTTCTGATCGGCATCCTGAACACGATCAAGGCAGCAGTAGTGGGCATCATCCTGGCGACGGCGCTGGGAGCGATAGCAGCCCTGGCCCGGCTTTCCTCCAACTGGCTGGTCAGCAAGATCGCTAGCGCCTATATCGAAATTGTCCGTAATATCCCGCTGCTGGTTCAGCTCTTTATCTGGTACTTTGCCGTCTTTCAAAGCCTGCCCATCGTCAAGGAGAGTATACAGTGGCCCGGCCCCATCTACCTCAGCCAACGCGGCGTCTATCTGCCGGCCCCGGTGCCAACCTCGACCTTCGGCAACTGGATCGTTTTTGTGGTGGGGGGAATCATCTTGGCCGTCGTCTTGCGCATCGTGTTGGGCCATTACCAGCTAAAGACGGGACGCGCGACCTACCCGGTGGCGACTGCGGTTGCAGTGCTGCTGGTCATACCCGCCCTGGGCTGGTTCCTGGTCGGCGCAAGCCCATTGGTGACGGATATACCCGAGATGGGCAAGTTCAACTTTGAGGGGGGCATGCAGCTCACGATCGAGTACGCCGCTTTGCTGGTCGGATTGGTGATCTATACCGGGGCCTTTATCGCCGAAGTGGTGCGCGCCGGCATCCTGGCGGTTGATCGGGGTCAGTTCGAGGCGGCGCGGGCGGTCGGCCTCAACGGTATGCAGGTCTTGCGTTTAGTGGTCTTTCCCCAGGCGATGAGGGTCATTACCCCGCCGTTGATCAGCCAATATCTGAACCTGACCAAGAACTCGAGTCTGGCTATAGCGGTCGGCTACCCCGACATGTTTTTCGTGGGGCGCACGATAATCAACCAGGCCGGGCGCGCGGTTCCCGTCTTTTCGATGGTGATGGGCGTTTACCTCTCTATCAGCCTGACCACATCCGTCCTGATGAACATTTATAACCGTCGGATTCAATCGGTGGAGCGATGAACATGAGCACAAACTCTACAACCATCGTGCGACCGCCGGCCCCGCCGGGACCTGTCCGTTGGCTCAAAAAGAACCTGTTCAGCACGTGGTACAACGCTTTGCTCACCATTCTGGCAATAGTGTTCCTCTACTTGGTGCTAAAGGGAGCGCTGAGTTGGGTGTTGTTCACGGCCAACTGGGCGCCGGTCATAAACAGCCCGAAATTGTTTGCGGTGGGCCAATACCCGCCGGCGCAACTGTGGCGGGTGGGGACCATCCTGTTCATGGTTTCCTTTCTCTTCGGTCTCAGTTGGCGCGTTTGGGGCGGCACGGTACGCACCTTTGCCCTGACTCTGGCCGTGGCATTTGGTATTCTGGCCTTGCTGCCTATCAGCATGAATCTGAAATTACGGCTCGGATTCCTGGCCAATCCAATCCTGACCTTCATCGGCTATCAGGTGGGACGTACCCCCATCGGCAAATCCCGCTGGGTGGCGCTGGGATGGATTCTCTCGTTCGTCCTGACCATTCTTTTGCTGTCCGGGATCGAAGGGATAAGCTGGCTGCCCAAGGTCAAGACCGGGCTATGGGGTGGACTACTCCTGACCTTCCTGCTGGCCCTGGTTGGGATCGTGACCTCGTTTCCCATCGGCGTCTTGCTGGCGCTGGGGCGACGGAGCAAACTACCGGTGCTCAAGGCCTTTTGCATCCTGTTCATCGAGATTGTCCGGGGAGTGCCCCTGGTGACGATCCTGTTTATGGCCTCCATCATCCTGCCCCTGTTTTTGCCCGAGGGGGTTCGCATTGACCGCGTGCTGCGGGCGATGGTGGGAATGACTCTTTTCGCCGCTGCTTACATGGCCGAGAACATACGCGGCGGCCTGCAGGCTATCCCCTTGGGGCAAGTCGAGGCGGCCAAGGCAGTGGGGTTAAACAACATTCAGACTATGGGGCTGATCGTGCTGCCGCAGGCGTTGAGGTTAGTCATTCCCGTCATCGTGGGTCAATTCATCGCCCTCTTCATGGATACCACCCTGGCCGTGATAGTCGGGCTCTTGGAACTGCTCGCCATCGGCCGGGCCGTCTTGGAAAGCAACGTAGAGTGGAAACTCTTGAACATGGAAGTATATCTGTTCATCGCGGTTATTTTCTGGGTCTTTAACTATGCCATGTCTTACGCCAGCCGGCGACTCGAGGTCGCCCTGGGCGTGGGAGAACGTTAGAGGAGAGTAAGATGGCCGAAACAAACACGACACATTCGCCTAACGACGACATAATCGTCTGTCGTGACGTGCACAAATGGTTCGACGACTTTCATGTGCTACGGGGCGTCTCGCTGACCGTCAAGCGACAGGAGGTGATCGTCATTTGCGGCCCCTCGGGGTCGGGCAAATCCACCTTTATCCGCACCATCAACCGCCTCGAAGAACACCAGCGGGGAGATATTATCGTGGACCACATCGAGTTGAGCCACGACATTCGCAACATCGAGGCCGTCCGGCGCGAAGTGGGCATGGTGTTCCAGCAATTCAACCTCTTTCCGCACCTGACAGTGTTGCAGAACGTCACTCTGGCGCCCATCTGGGCGCGCAAGTGGTCTGAAGACAAGGCCGAGGAGATCGCCATGCAATTGCTGGAGCGGGTCGGGATTCCCGAGCAGGCCCATAAGTATCCCGCTCAGCTATCGGGTGGGCAACAGCAGCGGGTGGCCATCGCCCGCGCCCTGGCCATGCAACCTAAGATCATGCTTTTTGACGAACCGACCTCCGCCCTTGACCCGGAGATGATCAAAGAGGTGCTGGACGTGATGCGCGAGTTGGCCCATTCAGGCATGACGATGATCGTCGTCACCCACGAGATGGGCTTCGCCAAAGAGGTGGCGAATCGCATCATATTCTTCTCAGACGGCAACATCGTCGAGCAGAATACGGCGGATGAGTTTTTCAGGGATCCGAAAGAGGAACGCACCAGGCAGTTCCTGAGCCAGATTCTGACCCACTAGCGTCGCCTATAATATCATGGAATACGAACCGGTCATCGGCCTGGAAGTCCACGCGCAAATCCACACTCGCTCCAAGATGTTCTGCTCCTGCCCGGTGGTGGAAGATACCGGCGATCTGCCCCCTAATACCTGCGTCTGCCCGGTCTGCACTGCTATGCCCGGGGTGCTGCCGGTCATAAACCGGCGCGCGGTCGAGATCGCCATCATGACCGGGCTGGCGCTCCACTGCGAGGTTCCCCCTTTCACCCGTTTCGCCCGCAAGTCCTATTTCTACCCCGACCTGCCCAAGGGCTACCAGATCTCCCAGTACACCCCCGTATTTCCACCGCTGACGGTGAACGGCTACCTGGAGATTGAGCCAGGAATCAAGACCGAGGCGGGCGCCAAACACATCCGCATCAACCGCGCTCACCTGGAGGAGGATACCGGTAAATCGTACCACGTGGGCGGCGTCAGCCTGGTGGATTTCAACCGTGCTGGCGTGCCGCTGTTGGAGATTGTCAGCGAGCCCGATATGCGCTCGGCTGAGGAGGTGTTGGCCTACGCGACCAAACTGCGCTCCATTCTCGTCTACCTGGGCGTCAATTCAGGGAATATGGAAAAGGGCGTAATGCGCTTCGAGGCTAACGTCAGCGTGCGCCCCGTGGGCTCCGACGTGCTGAACCCGCGCCACGAGATCAAGAACCTCAACTCCTTCCGCGCCCTGGCCCGTTCCATCGAGTACGAGGTCCGACATCAGATCGAGGCCTACGAATCCAGCGGCACAATCACCCAGCAGACGATGGGTTGGGATGAGTCGCGAGAGGTCACCGTGCCCCAGCGGGGCAAGGAGTACGCCGACGATTACCGCTACTTCCCCGAGCCTGATCTCCCGATCCTGGAGATCAGCCGCGAGTGGGTGGAGGAGTTGCGGGCCCACCTGCCGGAACTGCCCGAGGCCAAGCACGCCCGTTTCATCGCCGACTATGGGCTGAGCGACTACGACGCCAGGGTGTTGGTCGCCGACAAAGCCGTGGCCGACTATGACGAGGCTGCCGTCGCAATCAGCACGGACGGTCCCAAGACGGTCGCCAACTGGATCACCGGCGAGTTGTTCCGGCTGATGAAGGAAACCGAACAAGAGATCGGTGCGGTGCCGGTCTCACCCCAGGCTCTGGTGGAACTGATCGGGCTGGTCAGGGATGGCACCATCAACCTCAACATGGGCAAGGAGGTGCTGGAGGAGATGTTCTCCAGCGGTCACAGTGGTCGCCAGATTGTGGAGGAGCGCGGGCTGGCGCAGATCTCCGACGCGGCGGCGCTGGAGAGGATCGTCGCGCAGGTGTTGGAGGAAAACCCCAAGCAGGTGGGCCGGTACCTGGACGGCAAGGTGCAGTTACTCGGCTGGTTGATGGGGCAGGTGATGAAGGCCACCCGGGGCAAAGCGAACCCCCAGGTGGTGCGAACATTGCTCAGGGAGCAGTTGGAGAGATTGCGAAACACATAGCGAAACTCCGATCCGCCTGAGACCGACACGCGTAAATCATGAAGAGGAGACAAAAAATGGTGACAATGGCCGATGGTAGCAGCCCAACCCCGGGCAGTGCGTGGGACGTGGCCCAGCGACAGTTCGACGAGGCTGCCGCGCACCTGAACCTGGACGAAGGGATGCTCAACTTCCTGCGGCACCCCAAGCGAGAACTCACCGTCAATTTCCCGGTGACAATGGACGACGACTCGATACGCATGTTTACCGGCTACCGTGTGCACCACTCGACGATGCGGGGACCGACGAAGGGCGGCATCCGCTACCACGAGGACGTGACGCTGGAGGAGGTGCGCGCGCTGGCGATGTGGATGACCTGGAAGTGCGCCGTGGTCAATATCCCCTTTGGCGGGGCCAAAGGTGGTGTGATTGTGGACCCGCGTGAACTCTCTGAGCGCGAGTTGCGCTATCTCACTCGCCGCTTCGCCACTGAGATCAGCATCATGATGGGTCCCGAGAGCGACATCCCTGCCCCCGACGTCGGCACTAATGCTCAGACAATGGCCTGGATCATGGACACCTACTCGATGCACCGGGGCTACTCGGTGCCGGCCGTGGTGACCGGCAAGCCGATACCCATTGGCGGCTCAATGGGACGTGGCGAGGCCACCGGTCGTGGCGTGATGTTCACTGCCCGCGAGGCGTTCAAGCACCTGGGAATGCCGATGGAGGGCACTCGCGCGGTGGTGCAAGGATTCGGCAACGTCGGTTCGGTTGCAGCCTATCTCCTGGAGCAACAGGGGGCCAAGGTGACCGCTGTGTCTGACGTCTACGGTGGCATCTACAACCCCAGGGGACTGGAGATGCCCGCGTTGCTGGTGCACGTGAAGGAGAGCGGGACGGTGACGGGCTTCGCCGGCGCTGACGCGGTGACCAACGCTGAGCTGCTGGCACTCGAATGTGACGTGCTGGTGCCCGCCGCGCTGGAGAACCAGATCTGCGAGGACAATGCGGATGAGGTCAAAGCGAAAGTGATCGCCGAGGGCGCCAACGGTCCAACGACCCCCGAAGCCGACCGCATCCTGCACGACAAGGGCGCCTTCGTGATTCCCGACGTCCTCTGCAACGCCGGCGGCGTCACCGTCTCCTACTTCGAGTGGGTGCAAGGGTTGGAGTGGAACTTCTGGAGCGAGGCCGAGGTCAATAAGCGACTCAAGGAGATCATAGTCAACGCCTTCAATGGCGTTCTACAGACCGCGCTGGAGCGCAACCTAGACATGCGCATTGCCGCGCAGGTGCTGGCTATCTCCCGCGTGGCCGAGGCCTTGGCAATCAGGGGCGTCTACCCGTAGACTGACGAGTCTCTTTACGATTTCATCACCTGGAGACAAAGAAACCAGGTCTTTTCCGAAAAAACCTGGTTTCTTGAATCTGAGCACAAGCAACAGCCCCTCGTCCAAAAGGACGAGGGGCTGCGTCATCTACATGACCCGACTAACCAACTCCGGACAACATTCCCCCGCCATTCTCCCACATCGGCAGCGGGCGCTCATAGCCGATCAGTTTGAGCCCGGTGATGGCCGCTGTGTTCAGATCCATCGCGCGCAGGTCCTCAGGGGTAAGATCGCTGACGCTGGAGTGGCCAGAGAGCATGGTGAGGATTTTCAGTTCCTCGGCTGTAGCCTCGATGAAGTTGGCCAGCCGCTGCCCGACTTCCTCGGGGTCGAGCCGCTCACGCAAGCGGGGGTCCTGCGATGTGATCCCGTAGGGGCAGGTCCCGGTGTGACAACTCATGCAGGCTCGGCAACCCATGGCGATTTCCGCTGCGGCCCCGAAACCCACACCGTCCGCGCCCATGGCGATGGCTTTGTAGGCATCCAGGCCGTTGCGCATGCCGCCCAGC
>JADHWW010000180.1 GCA_016783285.1 Anaerolineae bacterium | reverse complement strand
TCAGCCGGAAGCCCCCAACGGTCGGGGTCGAAAACATCATTGGTTCTGAGTGTAATGTCATTCGTCTACACTACCACAAAGACGCGATCTTGTCGAGGGCAGAACACTCATCTAATCTAACATTGTCAAAGTAGTTACCAATCGTTTGGCTAATCGCTCACGCCGAGGGTTGAGTCTGTCTCATTTGAGCCCGGAGTGCACGCAGGCGTTGGACAACAGGGGGCACGTCCCTCTCCCGTTCCCACCGTCGCTCCTCCGCCCATTTCTCCAGACGAGCAATGTAGTCATCTACTTCAGACCGGTTGTGCAGGTAGTAGGCAATCGTGGCGTATGTCTGCTCCAGGCTCAGCGAGGGGTACGCTTGCACAATCTCCTCAGGGGATAGGCCGTCTTGGAAGGCATAGACCAAAGTCTCGATTCCTACCCGGGTACCTTTGATGCGAATATCCTCCGGGCTCAGGAAGTCAAAATACTCTTCTAGTGACATAATCTCCTCCCGCTTTCTGGGTCCTGTCTCGAATTATAGCATACCCTCGTGAATGTTGCGAGTATCATGGGTGGATTGGCAAATTGGTTCACCAACTCATTCGCTCCTCAACTTAACCAATGTATCAGTTTTCCAACTGATTACAGCCCTCCTAGCGCCAGCAGCGCGTTCTGGAGGTTGTAGAGCAAGCGGGTGACCAGCGCCAGCCACGGCGAGACCTCCGGGCGGCGCGAAAGCCCGTTATCGGCCCAGCGCAGGTCTACCACCAGTTTGCGTTCCGGGTCTACCTCGGCGCTCTGCACCGGGGGCCGGGCGTCGTAGACGAAGACCACCTTGGCCTCTTCTCCGTCCCACGGCTCCAGCATCGTGCTGCCGTCGGCGAAGGTGACCAGCACCTCAGTCGGGATGACCAGATCGCCCTGGCGTGCCACGGTGACGCTGTGCTCGTCTACACCGGTCACTGTGTAGTTCAACACGCCGTCGCCGTAGACCAGGCCGTCGAAGAACCACGAGAGGTCCTGTTCGGAGACCTCCTCTGCTGTGGCGCGGAAATCCTCGCTGGTGGGGTGGGCGAACTGGTAGCGGTGGAAGAAAGTGCCCATGATGTCCAACATCGTCTCCTCGCCCAGGACGCGCTCCAGCGTGCGCAGCGAGACCACTGGCTTGGAGTAAGCCGCGATGCCGTATTCCACCATTCCGAAGTCCCAGGCTCGCCCGTACATCGGCAGCCGGGGGTTGAACAGGTACTCCATCCGTCGCCCGTCCAGGTAGCCCATCCCCAGGCTGCCAGCGTCCAGGAGGGAACCGTCGGCCCCATAGAGTGTCTCCATCACCCGCAGCGCTGAGTAGTCGGTGAATCCCTCGTCCAGCCAGGGTTCCTCCGCCTCGTTGAAACCGACCATGGACTGCCACCATTGGTGGCCGAGTTCGTGGGCGATGAGCAATTCGAGCGAGTGATCCATCCCGGCCCGTATCAGGCCCGGCCCCAGTCCGAGCATACTCTCCGTGCCGGCCGCGACCAGTGTGGGGTACTCCATCCCGCCGGCCCCACGCGCGCCGTCGGGCACATCTACGACCGTAACGCGACCGTAGGGGTAAGGGCCGTACCAGCGGCTATAATGGCGCATCGTTGCCTCGGCCGCGTCCAGCGCTCGCTCCACCGACCACTCGTGCTCGGGCAGGTAGAGGTAGAGAATCTCGACCCTGTCCACCTGACGGGTGGCCTCCCGGAAACGGGGCGATGTGGTCCAGACAAAGTCGATCACGTCCTCGGCGTGGTAGTACACTGTCTGGGTTCCGTCGCCGTTGTCCACCGTGGAGACGGGGAGACCCGTCCCGCCGGTGACGTAGACAGCAGGCAGGGTGATGGTCACGTCGTAGGTACCGAAGTCGGCGTAGAACTCGGTGTGGGCGTGGAAAGGATAGGCGTTCCAACCCCCGTCCTGCCAGACGCCTAGTTTGGGGAACCATTGCCCGACCATAAAGAAGTCGTCAGCGTAACCGGTGCGGGCGAAAACGCGGGGCAGTTGGGCGCGGAAGTCCAGTTCGACCTCCACCGTCTCCCCCGGCGCGATGGGCGCGGGCAAGTCGGCGCGGGCCAGCGTGCCGTCCTCGATCTCCTCCAGCGTCAGCGGCGTGCCGTCGGCCAGGTGGATGCCGGTGACCTGGATCCAGCCGGGATGTTCCGGGTCCCACTCGCTGCCCCAGAGCTGAGCGCCTTCTTCCTGCAGGAAGACGCTGTTTCGGTCGCGGAAGCCGTTGAGATAGAGGTGGAAGACCAGGTCGGGGATGGGGTCGGCGGTGGTGTTGAGGTATGTGACGACCTCGTGTGCGGTCAGTGTCTTCGCCTCGGCGTCGAGCGTGACCTCGATGGTGTAGGAGGCGATGGGGGTGGTGAGCGCAGCGTGGGCGGGGGGTGGGAGGAGGTAGGAGGCGAGAAGCAGGAGGGAAAGGGTGATGGAGCGGGAGATGTGTGTGGGTGTGGAGGCTTGTGGGCTCAAGGGTTTGTGCTCCTTCCTTGCACTTTCGGCGCCAGCATCAGCGACTCGACAGTAAACATTGTCCCCCGCCCCGGTTCACTCTCGACACCGATTTGGCCACCCTGGGCCTGCACCAACTGCCGGGCAATGGCCAGCCCCAGGCCGCTCCCTGCCCCGTGGGCGTGGGAACGCGACCGGTCACCGCGCCAGAAGCGATCAAAAACATAGGGCAGATCCTCTGCCGGGATGCCCTCCCCGGTGTCGCGCACGATGATGCGGACGGAGCCGTTGAGAACCTCCGCCCGAAGCGTGATGACCCCGCCGGACGGTGTGTGGCGCAACGCGTTGGCCACCAGGTTACTGAGCACTTGATCCAAGCGCCCCACGTCGGCGATGATCGTCATTGCGGGCGGGTCGCCTTTGGCCCCGTTCGGCGAGCCCAGGGCAGGCTCGACGCGCAAATCTATCCCCGCCGCCTCGGCCTGGCCGCTGAAACTGGTGGACACGTCGGCCAGCAACTCGATCACGTCCACCGGCTCCAACACCAGCGGCAATTGACCGGCCTCCGCCAGCGAGAGCGTCCGCAAGTCGTCCACCAGCCGCGCCAGCAAGCGGGTTTCGTCCAGCGTGGCGCCGATGTGCTCCTCTGTCGGCTCGTATACGTCGTCGAGGATGCCTTCCAGGTTGCCCTGGATGATGTGCAGTGGCGTGCGGAGTTCGTGGGCCACGTCGGCAGTGAGGTTGCGACGTCGCTGGTCGGCGCGCTCCAGTTCTTCGGTCATGCGGTTGAAAGACTCGGCCAGGCGGCTGAACTCGCGGGGGCCGTGTTCCGTCACTTGTACGCGCGCGCTCAAGTCTCCCTCAGCCACGGCGTCGGCGGCGGCCATAACGTCGGCCAGCGGCGTGGCGATGTCCCGAAAGGCTCGTACCGCTAACCCCACCGCCAGCAGCGGCAATGCCAGTGACAGACCACAGCCCCCAACCCACACCAACACTGCCGTCTGGCCACCACCTCCGAACAGCCGCGCGAGCAGGAACGCCAGCGCCGCCATCCCACCCAACACCAGCAGGGCTATGAAGCCAAAGACTCCAGCGAAGCGTAAGAAGAGAAACCGCTCAATCCGCCGCTTGCGATGGTGTGCTCGTGGCCACCTGGGAAACTCGCGGTCGTGGGCCCACGGCGGATATGGCCAGTGTCGGTGGTGTTTCCAGACCTTTTCGCGCTTCCAAGGCTTCTCGCTTTTCAAGATCACACCTCGTCGGTGAACTTGTAGCCGACGCCGTAGACGGTGAGCACGTAGCGTGGCTCCGCAGGATCGGCCTCCAACTTGCGGCGCAGGTTTTTGACGTGGGCGTCTATGCTGCGGTCAAAGCCGTCCCAAGCGACGCCGTGCAGCCGGTCGAGCAACTGCGCGCGGGTGAAGGTCTGGCCCGGGTGCTGGGCCAGCGTAGCCAGCAGGTTGAACTCGCTGCGGGTGAGGTGAATCGGCTCTCCGGCGCAGGTGGCGCGATGGCCGTGCAGGTCGATCTCCAGGTCGCCAGCGCGGATGAGTCCCGGCGTGCGAACGCCGCCACCCCGCACACGGCGTAGGACCGCCCGCACGCGGGCCACCAGTTCACGGGGCGAGAACGGTTTGGTGATATAGTCGTCCGCGCCCAACTCCAGGCCGATGAGCCGGTCGGTCTCTTCGACGCGGGCGGTGAGCATGATGATCGGCACATCTGACTCGCGCCGCAGCGCCCGGCAGACGTCCAGCCCGTTCATCTCCGGCAGATTCAGGTCGAGCACGATCAGATCGGGCCGCCCGTAGCGCGCCACAGCCAGCGCCGTCTTTCCATCGCCGGCCGTGACGACGCGGTACCCACTTTTCTCCAGATAATCGCGCGCCTGTTTGACGATTTTCGGTTCATCGTCTATCACCAGGATCGTTCCGTGCATACTCTGCTCTCCCCGTCCGTCTTTCTACCACGAACGGCTTAAATACGCAAATCTCTCCTGACGATAATTGACTGCATAAATGGAAATACTCTCTTTGAGTCCCCAAAGCCATTCATCCGGGCGCGGCTGTTGTACACCTGGGCAATGTCAGCGCGAACAAATATCACGGCTTCTTCATCTTCGAAATCAACGGCCCATCCGGGTAACGACCGGAAGAGGGTTAGCAGGTCGCTGTCGTCGTGGCGGTCCAGTACCAGAAACTGAACACCATACTCATCCAGCACCCCTGCCCAATCCTCGTTCATGCCGGTTTCTTGTGTGACGGAATGATCCTGTAGCATGTGGTTTCTCTCTTCCATATTTACGCTCCAATCTTTCTGAACTGGGAAATCCTTCCCTGACGCTCCAGAGGGTGGAAAAGTTTGCTTGAAATCCAGAGCCGTCCTTCGGTAGAGAGTATTCCCGCCGGTTTCAAAAGCCGATGTAGTTCAACCAGGATGTTCTCCAGATTTCCAACACTGTGAACAAAACCGAAAAGGAAGATGAGATCGAAGCCCTGATCGGGTAGACCTGTTTGCGCAGCGTCGGCCAGGATGGTCTTAACGTTGGCCACGCCCTCCTGCTTGATCTTTTGTTGAACTCTTTCTATGGCCAACGGATTGATATCCAACGCATGAACACTCCCTTTTTCTCCTACTATCTTTGCTGCGGGAACGGTGAAAAAGCCAGGGCCGCAGCCAACTTCCAGTACTTTTTGACCAGGCTTAAGTCCTGCAGCGTTCAAGGCCTTGTAGGGATCTCTAAACAGGCCGTAGAGATTCTCATGAACCAGGGACATCATTTTGAAGTGCATTCTGTCTGTTGCCGACATCTTGTTCCTCCTTGCTCGTTGTGATAAGAGTTGACGACACTTGCCGGTCATCGAAACCTCCCTTGCTTGAGAGCGCGTGGGCAACCACAGGCTTGCCCACGCGTCTCTGACCCTTCATGTATTGCGGACTAACCCTCTGCCTCGGCGTCGCTGGCTTCCGCGCTTGATCCAGCTTCCGCAGCCCTCTCGTCGGACGGCTTTTCCCAGCCCCAGCACCAGGGGGGCGCCGGGCCGTGAGGCTGATGCCAATGCCTGGCCCAGTGCCTGCCCATAGGAACACCAGCCATCATCCACGGCCCGCCGGCCGTCCTCCAGGCCCAGAAGCGGAAGCATTTACCGATCACGACGAGCAGCAAGATGAACAAGCCGACCGTGAAGAACAGCCTCGCGTCGAATGGCCACCCGGGGTAGCCGAAGCCGTAGGGCGCATAGGGTGCTATTGCACCCTCTTCGCCACCAGCCGCCAGGTAGCCCTGCGACCAACCGGTGCGGTAGATCGTCCACCCGCCTACGATCAGCAGGCCAATAACGATCAGCCCTGCCAATGCTCTCACTAGAAACCACGTCTTAGACATTTTCAACCTCCTCAGGTTTTGATTTGCCTCCAGTATGCCACAAACCTGTGAAGAAAATATGAATAGGTGTGGGAAATGTGGTGAAGTTATCCATTTGGCGTCCGTCTTGGATCACGAAGGCCGCGAAAGAAGACGAAAGTCACGAAATCTTTTCGCCCCTTATTCGGTACGAACGGACTATTGACTTATCACGGCGTTCTGTGGTATAGTGGTTCGTGGTCCAACGTCGCCAACACGCAATCGGCCACGAATTTCGCGAGTTGACACGAAGAAAAGAAAAATGACTGAGTGCGGCTTACGGGCAACTCGCGGGCAAATCGTATGTTCTGCACGCGAAAGCCAGTTGTGATACAATAGCGTTGGTTTCTCTCGTGAGGCGGTAACGCTTCTCCCGTAAAGATGGGCCAGAGGTGAGGGCACGCCATCGGGCCGCTTTGCACGGATAGTGGTTGACAATGACGACGGAGCAACAGCGTGCACAGGTGGACGGTCCGAGACCGCGCAGGACGGGAAATCTATCTCACCGAGGAATGACGCCATATACCCATGATTATCACCGGGATGCCGATATTCTCGAGGTGTTTTTCGCCGACGAGGAGGCGACAGCGGCGGTTCACTTGACGCCGGACATCGTCCTGCACTTCCGGGCGGAGGATGGTCGGGCCATCAGTCTGATCTTTAACAATTTCTCTCACCTGGCCCGACCGGACGAGTACGGGCCGCGCGCTTTTCGCCTGGAGGCTGAGCAGTGGCCGGAGCCGCTACGAGCTGTGGTCTGGCGTATTCTAACCAGCGCTCCTGCGAATGAATGGCTGGTAATCAGTTCATACTATCCTCCCCGCGTGCGTCGTGCCATTCCCCTGGCAGCGGTACGCCCTGTACACGTGCCAGCAGCATTATGACAGGTTTCAGTGTTTCTACGGGGGCTGAGGTGGATGGTGGGGTATCCTCTGACTTGAACAGTGTGCCTTTGCGAGACGTGAGAGCGCCCCTGCAGGTGGCCTGTTGAGCCTTTCGTATCTTCTCAATATCCTGGGGCAAGGGCAGCGTAGGGCGGTTTTGCTAACCGCCACAGGGTCGGATAGCAAATCCGACCTACTTGGGTGTTGGGCGTCTGTTTTGACACGCTGCTTGACACGCCTTGCTGCTATACTGGTTGAAACACGAAGGTCACGAAAGAAGACGAAAGTCACGAAGGCTTTTCGCGCCCTTTCGCGCCTTTCGTGGTTCAAGGCGACTGACTCGGGTGTTGGGTGTCTGTTTTGACACGCTGCTTGACACACCTTGCTGCTATACTGGTTGAAACACGAAGGTCACGAAAGAAGACGAAAGCCACGAAAGCCTTTCGCGCTTTTCGCGCCTTTCGTGGTTCAAGGCACCCGGTCACCTTGATGCCGCCCATTACGTCAGGCGCGAGGTGACCGCTTGTGAGACCGCATTGGTACGAAGTGCCCATTGACTTCTGATGGGGTTTTGTGGTACACTGGATGTGTGTGCGAACACGCTGCTGGCTGACGCCGCATTCGATGATTTGGGGAAAATGGAGGGAGCAGAATGATGAAACGACGATTGACGGCGCTGGTTGTCCTGGTGATTCTCAACATAATTTTGGCGTTGCTCGCGCCTGGAGGGACGTGGGCGCTGGATGCCCGACCCCAGTGGATGTCTGCGGTTGCATCTCCACCCACAGTGACGTCTGTCTCGCCAGATCGGGCATACAATTACCAGGAAACAGATGTCACTATCACCGGCACAGGTTTCTTCACTATCACCGGCACTGGCTTGATCGTCCCAAGCGTTTACCTGGGCAACGTCCCGCTGAGCGATGTCACGTTCATAAGCAGCACGACGCTGACCGCGACAGTGCCGGCGGACCTGCCTGGGGGTGCCTACACGCTCATGGTGACGAACCCAGACAGTCAAAGCGCCAGCCTGGACAACGCCTTTACGGTGCTACTCAGCGGAGATGGGTCACTCAGTCTATGGGAGTCCGTGAACTCAATGACGACGGGGCGACGTGGCCTTGCGGCAGTAGCAACGGGCGGCTACATTTACGCCCTCGGCGGTAGTGACAGCGTCGGAACCGTACTGAGTGGTGTAGAGCGGGCAGCAATTAACACCGATGGCTCGCTCGGTTCGTGGGAGGCTACAACCTCAATGACCACACCGCGGTCCGGTTTTGCAGCAGCGGCAGCGGGTGGCTACATTTACGCCCTCGGCGGTTTCGGCGGCGTCGCCAACGGCCACACGAGCAGTGTGGAGCGGGCGGCGATCAATTCCGATGGCTCGCTCGGTCCCTGGCAAGAAGTGACCTCGATGACCACGGTGCGAACTGGCCTTGCGGCAGTAGCAACGGGCGGTTACATTTACACTATCGGCGGTTGGGTGGGCGGCGCCGGTATGGGCAGCGTGGAGCGGGCGGCGATCAATTCCGATGGCTCGCTCGGTCCCTGGCAAGAAATGGCCTCAATGACGACGGGGCGAGCTGGCTTTGCGGCAGTAGCAACGGGCGGCTACATTTACGCCCTCGGCGGCTGTGGCACCGGACCATATCTGAGTAGCGTGGAGCGGGCGGCGATCAATTCCGGTGGCTCGCTCGGCCCCTGGCAAGAAGTGACCACGATGCTTACATACCGGTACTACCACGCTGCGGTAGCGGCGCGCGGCTATGTATATGCCCTCGGTGGTCGCGACCACAGCGACTACCTGAACAGCGTGGAGCGGGCGGCGATCAATTCCGATGGCTCGCTCGGCTCCTGGCAAGAAGTGGCCTCAATGAGCACGGCGCGGTTGTACCTTGCGTCAGTGGCATCGGGCGGCTACATTTACGCCATTGGTGGCACGGACAACAATTACACCGTGCTGAGTAGTGTGGAGCGCGCAGAGATCAACTTTGACATCACGGCACCTGCGGCGGATAGCCTGAGTATCAACGACGGCGCGTTGAACAGCACTTCGACGGAGATCACCGTAACCCTGTCAGCATCCGACGCAGACAGTGGCCTGGCCGACATGAGTTTCTCCAATGACGGCACAACCTGGGGCGATTGGCAAGACTATTCAACACATGCCAGTTGGTCCCTTTCGACCGGCGACGGCTCGAAAACGGTGTATGGCCGGGTCAGAGACTCAGTGGGCTATGTGTCATCCGTCGTCTCTGACACGATCAGCCTGGACACAACGGCCCCGGCGGAGCACGGGCTTTCGATCAACGACGGAGCGCTCTACACCAACAAGGTGACGGTCACGCTCACCATCGGCGCTCAACCGGGAACAGCACAGATGCAGGTCAGCAACGAAGGCAACTTCGCTGATGCAGAATGGGAGCCGTATGCCTCGCGCAAGTCGTGGCAGGTCACCCAATACCTCGACT
>JADHWW010000077.1 GCA_016783285.1 Anaerolineae bacterium | reverse complement strand
GATGGCCTGAGCACTCTGGCCTTTCTCTACAACACATTTCAGCCCGATGCCCCGGCAGCGAATCAGGTGCGCTCGCTGTTGGACACGCTGCTCAGCTACTTGCCACAAGAGCAACTGCAAGCGGTGCAGCGGCAGCGCACCATCCTCAACCTGGAGTTGCGGGAGCTGGACGAAGGAGACATAGATCCCAGGGTGCTGGGAGCGGTGCAAAGGGCCGTGCGGCAACGGCAACTGTTGGAATTCGACTATCTTTCACCCCGCCACGATCCGCCTGTGCCCCGGCAGCATACGGTGGAACCATACGACTTCGTCTTCCGCCAGGGCCACTACTACCTGGAGGGCTACTGTCTCCGTTGGAAAGGGCCGCTGGGCGAGAAGGACCACGCCGGACACTTTTCCTATCGCCTGGCCTACATGCAGTCTGAGAGCATCGGGGTGCTGCCGAGCAAGCTCCCGCCTGGTCCACGGCGCGCTCGACGCTACCGTCTGCGCTACGAGTTGGCCCCGCGCATCGCCCGCGGCGACGTCAGCCAGCATTTCGAGGAGATGACCGTGGTGCGTCGCGACGACGGCTGGGCCGAGGTGACAGCATCCATAACCGACCCCTTTGCTGCCGCCAAGCGACTGTTGCACTACGGCCAGCACTGCCGGGTGCTGGAACCGCCCGAGGTGGTACGGCTGATACGAGACGAGGTGCGGGGGATGATGGAATTGTATGAGATTGGGGAAAACTCGTAGGTCAGCCCCCCTCTTTGAGGGTGTGGGGGTATGCTATACTAGGGATGAAGGACAGTAAGATTTGGTGGTCAGTTTGCTCTCGCCGGACTGTCAAGTCCAAAGGCGGCATAGGCGACCGTGGTCAAGGGCGGGTCGGAACACAGCGGCAGATGTGGATAGTGGTGAGAAAGATGGCGGCGATCTACGCCGAGGGCAGGTAGCTCCCGTGGATGCAGGAGAATGGAGGTGTGGAGTTTAATGAAGTTGCATGAGACGAGGAGGTGACCATTGGCTGAATACGACATACTGTTCGCTTTGGGCTATGATGACCCTGACTCGGTCATCGGGGCCTACATACGGTACGTGGCAAACGGTGGGCTCAGCGCTTACAAGACCATCTTCCAGTGGGGCAAGAAGGCTGGCGAACCGGTCTACGTCCATTTTCTCAACGGGGTCTTCACCGCCGAGCGGTTGCGCCCGTTGCTGGGGTTGAGCGACACCGAAGCGCGCGTGCTCTACAGCGCCTACTCGGTGCACGACATCAACAAGTTGGTGGAGAGTGCCGGCAAGTCGTTCAATGCGCTGGCAGTCAAGGAGACGGTGCAGTCTGAACTGAAACGTATCGGTGTACCGGCCTTCTTCCCCACTTGGCGAGATTACCTGGAGGACATCACCTGGCTGGTGCGCTACCATTCCGGCCACTACTCCACCGCCGCCGAAGGGCTGATCCCGGCCCTCGACCTCTATCGCCTCGACCGCGACCGTGTGCAACGGGTGCTCGGCCCGCTGATGCAGGCGCTCGACGTGCTGGAGCTCTCGACCACGCTGGAGGAGCGCACCCACAAGACCGGGTTCTTGCTCAAGCTCAACGAGATCGGCGACGCCCAGTATACCTTTGTCACCCACCAGGTGACCGAACAGCGCGGCCTGCTGACCAACCTGATCCACAACCGGGTCGGCGCACACCTGGAGCGCCGGTGGGGATTGGTGCCGCTGCTCTTCTACCCCGACGGGGTGGCCTACCTGGCCGAGCAAGGCCGCCTGCCGGTGTTGTCATCCGACGATCTGGACGCTATCGGTAAGGCAGTGGCCGGTGCGGCGGCCGGTATGTCACGGGGTGAGTTTGCCAAGTTCATCCGCTCTGGCAACCAGGGAATCAAAGTAAACAAGCAGTGCCTGGAGCTTGGCGTCTCCTTCGAGGATATCTTTGCCATCGTCTACAATCACGTGGCGGCCAAGGTGACCGGCAAGCGCTTTAGGATCGAAGACATGGAGGCCAAGGCCCGGGCCGACTTGAGCGCCAAGTACGCCGACGAAAAGTACGCGGCTCAAAACTCACTCATCCAGCACTTGCTCGACCGGACCGTGCTCTACCCGGCGTCCCAAGCCGGAATGGGGGCCGGCGAACTGCTGCGCTCGTACTATATCTTTCTCGGCGACCATTTCGCCAAACAGGTCGGTGACCCGTGGCAGTATCTCTACGCCTGGCTGGAACTGACGCCGGAGCAGACGGTACTCTACGACCTGCTCGATCCGCGCTACCAGCGGGCCTACGCCGTGGCCGGCGACCTGGGGCTGGCGATTGACCTGCTGTACGAACGCAGCCTGGAAGACGGAGCGCAGTTGATGCCAGATACAGGAGAGGAGGGCCTGGGCGACTATGCCGTGCTGGCCGACTATGTGGCTCGCACCGTCACGTTCAGCTTTGGCGGCGAGCGGGAGGTGGATTTTGGCGCAGCTCTGGAAGCCTACGTGCGGAACAATCACCGCCAGTGCTGCTACTGCGGCTCCGAGTTTCCCACCCAAAAGTGGATGGCACCGGTGGCCCCGGCCAACGTGACGGTGCAGAGTTTCTCCAACCGGCTGCCCGGCGGCTGGAGCCAGGAGCCCAAAAAGAACGTGTGCGACGTCTGCCGTCTGCAATTCACGCTGGAGAAACTCACCCACCAGGTGCTCAAGGGCATCAAGACGATGTACCTGCACCTCTATCCGTACAGTTTCTACACCGATGTGTTCCTCCGGTCGCTGCGCGATGAGGTGCGCGAGTTGCTGGCCCAGGATACGACGGTGGTTTTCCCCCGCAGCGCTGACGCCTTCCGGTCGTTCCTGGCCGACAACCGGGTAGAGTTGCCGGTGGCGGTGCGGAGGGCGGACGGCAAGCCGTACCAGAACGGTATCGTGCTGCCCCGACACGCCGAGACCATCGGCAACCTGCTCATCTTTCCCCTCAACTGCCCCGGCGGTAACGACAGCGAGCAGTTCCTGTTCGGCTTGCAGAACGCGCTCCTGATCCAGCGCTACTTTGGCTGCAAGGCGGTGCTGACCGACTCGCCCGTGCCGATATTGGGGAAGGATGACTTTGCCGACCTGTTCGTGGACAACGCGCCGCTGGGCTTTGAAGGGTTGCTGCCGCAGGATGAGTTTGACCGGACGGCGCTGGACCGGTTGTGGGACGATGTGCTGGCGCTGCACCGGCTGCGGCGGGCGCTCTACAACCCCAAACGGGAGGAGAACCCGCAGCTCAGCCTGGTGCGCGCTATGGCGGACGGTCGCTTGAGGCTGTTCTTTGAGGCCGACCGGCTGGTGGAGCACAAAGCGGCTCAGGGACGGCCGGACGGCAAGGTGCGTGCCTGGCGCGGTAGCGAGATCGCCAGGCAAATCTTACCCGACCTTCGAAAGCTGGCGAAAGGAGAAGAGACGATGGAACAATTGGAGAGACTGGCCCGCATGGCCTGGGCCGGCCGGATCATCGGCCGCAGCCTGGAGCGCAACGCTTTGCTCAAGCCTCTCGACATGCTGCTGGAAGGGCTGGAGAAGAAGCCAGAGGCCTTTGGGCTGGATACGTTGCGAGCCCAGTTGACAGAGGACATCTTTCGTCATCTGGAGGCCATCGCCAGCGAGGAATACAAGCCCGGTCGCACCAAGCGGGAAAAGGTAAAAGCCTATGTGGACGCGTTCTTCGACGGCCTGCTCGGCCAGGCCTATCGAGGCAACGTAACCAAACTGCTGGCCGACAGCAAACCACTGCGCTCGGCCTACCTGTTTTACATCCGTGAGCAAATCCCAACCAAAAAGAAAGGAGCCTGAAATGTCTATCCTGACCCAATATCAAGACCGTCTGTTAACCGCATATACCACGTTTCCACTGGGCCGTTACGTGAGCCTGATCCTGGTGCGCAAGACCGAATCGGAGGCGCTGTTCCGCACCGAGGGGGCTGAAGGCGACCTGAGCAAGGACTTTGTGCGGGCTGGCGTACAGAATGACGCCATCATCCAGCGGGTGGTGATTACCAAGCGCAAGCAGACCGCCGTCGAGCGGCGCACTGGGCGCGAGCTACTGCGCGACAACGGCCGGCTCTACGCCAAGGACGAAAAGAGCGGCACCTGCGCGCTCAACCGCAACAATGCCTGTGAGCGATGCATTGATTGCATGGTCTACGGTTATGCCGTGGGCGGCGGCGGGGCGCAAAAGTCCCGCGTCATCACCGACGATGCCTTTAGCATCCTGCCCTCCGGCGTGGTGAGCGATACCCGCCAGGGCAACGCGCTCTACGACACCGGCACGATGCGCGACCCGGAGACCAGGCAACCCTCCCAGGCCATCTTTACCGTGCCTTACGTCAAGCCGGAGACCCATTTCCTGGAGATCGAGACGCTCAAGGACGTGACGCTGGGCGAGTGGGTCTACATCCTGGGCAACGTGCTGCGCAGCACCCGCTATGGGGCGGTCTCCAGCCGCCAGGGGCGGATCAAGAACAGGCTGGCCGGGGTGGTGTTCAGCAACTGTGAGATTTTCAGCAACCTGGAGCTGACCCAGGCGGTCTACGACCGCCTGAAAGTGGCCGACCCCGATCTCAACTTTCCGCTGCGCGACACGGACGTGCTGGAGGCCATGGCCGACGCGACGGCGGCCTTGATGCAGAATGTCGTCACTGCCGACCCGCTGGTGCTCGGCCCGGACCAGACGGCAGCCATCCACCGGGCGGTCGTGGGGGTCTACCGCGACCCGGCGCGGCTGACGGCGCTGCTGGAGGCCATCGAAAAGGGGTACAGCACCGACGAGGCGACGCGCCGGTCCGGCCACGGCGAGGTGGTGCAGTTGCTGGAGGCAGCGGTGCGGGAGGCGTGAGATGAGCGTCGATACGTTGCACGTCTATCGCTGCGAACTGACCTTCTGGGAGCACGTCTTTTTCAGCAGCCGCGAGATCAGCAACTTTTTCCAGACCGAGCCGCTGCTGGGCAACTATGCGCTGGCCTACGCCTTTGGGCTGGCGCAGTCGCCCTACCACAACGACGGCACGGTGCGTTACGCGCTGGACCTGGGGCCGCTCAACGAGCGCGGGGTGTACGTCACGCCGGGCACGCTCCTGGGCAAGCCGCGCTTTGTGTTGAGCCAATTCAACGCCCAGGCCGATACTTACTGGTACGCTTTCACCAACAATGCCATCGTGGTGCGGCCCGACGACCGGCTGGCGGTGAAGCAGGGGGCACGCTGGCGCATCATTGACCCGACCACCGGCGAAGGCCAGTTCGTGCGGCCCAACAACTATCCGCAGCACGGGCGCATCAAGATGCTGGCCCTGGGCAACCGGGTCGTGTGCTACGTCTTGAGCCGGGAACCGCTGGAACTGCCGAGCTATGTGCGGCTGGGCAAGTGGATGAGCAAGGCGGGGGTAACAACAACCCACGCCACAGCGCGACCAGAGCCGCGGGACGAGGAGACGGTGCCGGTCTTCCTGAACCCGGCCGATCTCCCCCACCCTGAGCGGCTGCGGGTGTACGACCTGGTGAGTGTGCATCCGGTGCCGCTGGTGCGCAACGGGGTACTGAGCGGCGATTTTGTGCGGGCGCCGGACGGGGTCTGGCTGCCGGCGGGGATGAGGTTTGGGGTGGAGAGGATGGCGTGATCACCCTCCACCTCCACCCCCACGACGAAAAACTGGCTCCCGCCAACCCGCTGGGCCTGGCCCGCCCGCCGCTCTACCACCAGATGCGCACCTACAACGCTCTGGACGATCACCCGTTGGTGGTCAACTCCTACGACACTGGCACCGGCAAGACAGTGGCCGCGCTGCTGGGCCTGCTCCACCCGGCGCTGCGCGCCGTCAACTGCCTGTTCATCGCCCCCACCAACGAACTGATCCGCCAGCACGTAGGCGACATCCAGGACTTTGTGCAAAAGCATGGCTTGGATTACCACGTCCTGCACGTGGACGCCCAGACGCTGCGCGATCTGCGTCCCAGCCATGAAAGAGAGCGGGTGGGCGAACGGATGGTGCGCCTGTTCAGCAATCCCCGTGCTTTCGGCTGGGAAGGACGTAGGCCCACCATCGTTGTCACCAACCCTGACATCTTTTACTATGCGCTCTACACGGCTGCCTATAACGTCCACGACAGGCGTAACTTGCTCGAGCAATTCCTGACCCGCTTCGACTATGTGGTGGTAGACGAGTTCCACTACTACACGGCCAAGCAACTGGCCAACTTCCTGTTCTTCTTTGTCATCGCGCAGGAGTGGGGTTACTTTAGCAAAGGGCGGCGCGTGTGCCTGCTCTCGGCTACACCGGACGAGGCGGTACGCGAGTACCTGGAGCGCGTCTTCCCGCAGGCGGGGGACATCACCTGGCTCGGCCCGGCCAACGAGCCGCTGGAGAGTGCGGATTACGAGACGACGCCCACGCTGGCTCCGCTGACGTTGACTGTGCGCGAAGGGACACTGGACGAGTTCGCCGACGATTCACGCCGGCGCGACTGGCTGGCCGGACTGCTGGAAGCCGGACAGGACGGGGCGTTCATCTCCAACGCTCTCTGGCGGATCAACCAGGCTCGCGCTGCACTGTGCGGGCCGCGCTTCGACGGACGGGTGCGCCGACTCACCGGGGCCGAGACATCTGAAAGCCGCCGGGTCGCGCCATTAGCTCCCCTAATCCTGGCCACGCCCACGGTGGACATCGGCTACAACTTCAGCAAGCCGGGCAAGCGCCGCCAACCTCTGGATTTCATCGTCTTTGACGCCCGCACCCGCGACGAGTTCCTGCAACGGCTGGGGCGCGCCGGCCGGCTGCTAGGGCGCAAGCAGACCGACGTGCCATCTCAGGCAGTAGCCCTGGTGGATGCCGACACACTGGCCGCACTGCGCCCCCTCGACGGCGAGATCATATCCCGCGCCGAACTGCGCCGCGCCGTGCAGCAAGCCCTGCCGCCGCGCAACGATCTCTTTGCCTACGTCCGCTCCTATGCCGTGCTGGAGGCCTTTCGCCCCATCTACGAGCTCAAGCGGACGATGCGCCCGGACCTGGAGGAGTGGGTTGAGCGTTTGTTCGCGGGAGTGCGGGAGGTCTTTGCTCCTGGCAGTCGGCGCTGGTACTACGGCTCGCTCTGCGGGTGTATGCGCCGCCATGCACGCACAGGGCGCGTCGTGCGGGAGGAGAAGTGGGCGGAGTTGCCCACTTTCGTAGACAGTTTTCTCGACTGGCACCGGCCGATGGAGGCTGGGCCGGAGGAGTGGGAGTGGTTGGAGCAGGCGGTGAGCGCCAATTCGCGAGTGCGTGAACAATTGGTCGTGCCCTGGCTGAAAGCCCAATATGCCCTGACCGAGGCTTTGTTCAACTTCCGCGATAGCTTTCAGGGGCCAACGGCGGCCGTCTACGACCCACATCATCTGCTCTCCGACAGCGACCTGACTTTCTACGATGCGCTGCACATAGCAGCCAACTTTGAGGCGGATTACTTTGACGACGCGTCTGCATTCCGCCGTGAGTGTGGGGGCGAGCCAGGGCGGTCAGAGGTCTACTGTCGCCTGAAGGCACATCGCGACTCGAGGCTGTACATCGGCCTGGATTGTCGCGAGGAACGTCTGCCGCGCTCGGTTTGGGAAAAGCTGTACACCCGCCGGCCAGTCGCGCTGGTGGGATTGCGTTTGTGCGCCCAGGTGCCCGGCGGCGGGCCGGCGGCGTTGCACCCTACTATTCGCCAAAGTATCGAGACGCAGCATGTGGCCTGCCTCATCGTTCCCGACTCAGACCTGGGTCGTCTGCTCTATCTGACCCGCGACCGCAATCTGTTTCCGCGCTCGCTACGGGTGGCCTTTGCCGCAGAGGGCACAAGTCACGAGTACCGGGCCGTGATCGGCACGGCGGCGTTCGTAGTCCACGCTGAACTGGAAGGGTATTTCTGGTTCAAGCAGAAGCAGGGTAGTAACGCACCCATCATTCTTTAGCCTTTAGCAGGAGAATGCCTATCAGTTGGCCAGAGAGTTCAAGCATCGTCTTCAACCAGGATGCCTTCTTTATAGACAGCCTGGGCTGGCATGTAGCTCAACGAGCGGACGCCGCCATCATTCTATGAAACCTGTGGAGATAGTCGAAGATGAACCCCGTGTTGGCAAGGATCATTCCATGAACGCTGGCGAAGACACGCTCTACTCCCTCGTCCTGACCCTCGTCCCTACGCGCGAGGCGACGGTGCGCGCCACGATGGGGCATCAAGTCCACGCCGCCTTCCTGCGCACGGTGCGGGAAGCGGACGCGGCTCTGGCCAAGGTGCTGCACATGCCCAACCTGCCACTGCGCCCCTTCACCGTCTCCCCACTTCAGGATGTGGGCCGGGCGCACGATGGAAAAGTGCGGTTGTCGCCGGAGAGGGACTATTGGCTGCGCTTCACCGTCCTCTACCCGCCCATCTTCCAGCAGTTCATGGGCCGCTTTCTGCGCAGTGAGGGCCGCCCGGTCATCCGCCTGGGCCAGGCCCAACTGCTCATCAAAGAGATCCTCACCACGCCCGGCAGCCATCCCTGGGCCGGGTACACCTCGTGGGCGCAACTGGTCGCCGAGGCCCGGCCCCACGATGAGATCACCCTGGAATTCACCTCGCCCACCGCCTTCGGTTTCGGACAGAAAGCATGGGGCAAGAAAGTGATCGTGTTGCCCGATCCCGACCCCGTCTTCGGCAGCCTGACACGCTCGTGGAACATGCTGGCCCCACCCTCCTTATGGCTGGACAAGGAAACACTGATGGCTTACGTGAAGGAACACGTGGTGATCAAGGAACTGCCAGGGCTGAAAACGCGCATGCTGCGCTTCAGCACATCACCGCAGGTGGGCTTCCTGGGGCGGGTGACCTATGGCCTGATGGCCCAGAACGAGGAGATTCGCCGTCAACTCAACATGCTTGCCGACCTGGCCTTCTATGCCGGCGTGGGTATGAAGACCGCCCAGGGCATGGGACAGGTTCGTCGCCTGGTCCGCAGTCCACAGTCGGGTAGTTCTTAGTCGGGTGGTCATCCATCAGTGATCAGGGTGCGTACTCCTCGTTAGCCCTTCAATAGCGGACTGCGAACTACGGACTGTGGACTACGGACTGCAGACTATGGACTGCGGACTACGGACTGTGGACTACGGACTGCAGACTATGGACTGCGGACTACGGACTGTGGACTACGCTTATGGACCAACCCGACTATTTGCCAATTTCTATGCTCAACCAACTGGAATACTGCCCCCGCCGCTTCTGGTACATGTTCGTGCTGGGGGAAATGGAGATCAACGCCCCGGTGCTGGAGGGCATACTGCGTCATCAGCG
>JADHWW010000076.1 GCA_016783285.1 Anaerolineae bacterium | reverse complement strand
ATCACCGTCGAGATGACCCTGTGGGCACTCATCGCCGTCGTCGCGCTCGCGCTGCGCCTGATCCATCTCGACGCCGCCCCGCTCAACGCCTCCGAGGCCCGCGAAGCAATGCTGGCCTGGCGAGTGGGGCAGTCTTTCCAGACTGCCAACTACAGCCCGCTGCTCCTCGCGGCCAATACGCTGCTATTCACTCTTTGTGGCGCCAGTGACACGCTGGCCCGCCTGTGGCCGGCGTTGTTCGGCAGCGTTCTGGCGCTCATGCCGTTTCTGCTCCGGCGGCGCATCGGGCGCGTGGGCGCATTGGCGGCCGGGCTGTACCTGGCCCTCTCCCCGACGGCGCTCTTGGCCTCGCGCCAACTGGACGGCGCGGTGGTGGCCGCCGTGGGAGCGATGGCCCTCCTGGGCGGGCTGGTCAGTTTCCGCGACACCAGCGAACGTCGTTGGCTCATCCTCGCGGCGGCGGGCCTGGCGCTGGCCCTGACGAGCAGCCCAGTGGCCTACGGACTGTTGCTACCCCTGGCCCTGGCCTGCCTCACCCTCTCCCTGATTTGGCCCAATGAAAAAGTTACCCTGCCTCATCTCCATTCTCCATTCTTCATTCTTCCTTCTCCATTCTTCCTTCTTCCTTCTTCCTTCTTCATTCTGGCATTCTCGACCGGGCTGGGCTGGAACCCGGCCGGCCTGGGGGCCGCGGGTGACCTTCTCCCGGCCTGGATTGCCCGCTTCGGCCCGGTCTCGACCCCCGTCGTTTCGCCCTTCACCCTCCTGGCCGTCTACGAGCCGCTGGCCTTGCTCTTTGGTCTCGGCGGGCTGGTCTGGGCCATCCGGCAACCAACCAACCAACCAACCAACAAACAAACAAACAAACAGACCAACCAATTCGGCGCACTGCTGGGGCTATGGGCGGCTCTGGCAACCCTGCTGCTGATCCTGATGCCGGGCCGGGCGCCGCTAGACCTGCTGTGGGTGCTCCTGCCGCTGACCTTGCTCACCGGCATCACGGTGCAGGCGCTCGTGCAAGCCCGGGGATCGTGGTTCAACGAAGGGCATGTCCTGAGCGCAGCCGAAGGGTTGTACGTGCTTCTAGTGCTGATCCTGTGGGCCCATTGTTATCTCGTGCTCGTGCGTTACGCGGAAACGGGCAATGTTGCGGACGCGGGGCTGGTCTTGCTGACGGTCGTCCTGCAAATGTTACTGGCACTGGTCTTTGCGTTAGCGGTGAGTCTCAATACCGCATTGCGCGGTGTCGTCGTGGGCACGGGCATCGCGCTCCTGGCGGTCACCCTGTCAGCGGGATGGAATCTGGCGCACGCCCGCCCGTCCGATCCACGAGAACTGCTGGTGCGCCGGCCCACTGCCGTCGAGGTGCGCGACCTGGTGCAAACGCTGCGCGATCTCTCGTGGCGTGAGACGGGGATGCCGACCACGCTGCCGTTCACGCTCGAGGCGGCCCCCGACTCGGTCCTGGCCTGGTATCTGCGGGATTTCAGCGCGGCCCGCCGGGTCGAAAGGCTGAGTGACTTCCCTCCCAGAATTGGGGGGGACCGAGGGGGGGCACTGGTGACCTGGCATCGCGGAGATGAGCCGGATCACCCTGCTCCCACATTGCCGGATGGCATAGAGTACGTGGGGCAGGGTTTCGCCCTGCGACGCAGTTGGGATGCGCGTGAGATTACTTGCGTCTGGGAATGGCCGCCGCGCTGCCAGGCTGCCGTCGGGCATCTGTTGCTCCGGCGCACGCCGTCGGCGCCTGTGACCGATGAGTGGGCCGCGTTCTGGCTGCCCGCGATGGAGGAGTAAAGAAAATAATGGAGCAAACAGTGTTAGATAAACCTATAAACAGCCTCGTCAGATGGGATTGGGAAAAGTCCCTCTATGTCATTCTCATCGTCCTGGCCCTCGTCACGCGGTTGTGGGGCCTGGGCGACCGGGTGCAGAGCCACGACGAAAGCCTGCACACTGAGTACTCCTGGTACCTGTACTCGGGCCGGGGTTTTCAACACACGCCGATGATGCACGGCCCGTTTCTCTTTCACATCACGGCTCTCTCTTACTTTCTCTTCGGCGACAATGATTTCACTGCCCGGCTGGCGGTCGCGCTGATCGGCGTGGCGCTGGTGGCCTTGCCCTACCTGCTACGGCGCTGGCTGGGCCGTACCGGTGCGCTCGTCACCTCATTCTTCCTGCTCATCTCCCCCTCCATCGCCTACTACTCGCGCTACATCCGCCACGACATCCCGGTCATCCTATGGTTCCTGATCGTCGTCCTGGCCGTCTTCTCCTACCTCCGCGACGGTCGTGAACGCCACCTATGCCTGATGGCAGCCGGCCTCTCGCTCATGTTCGCCACCAAAGAAGTCGCCTTTATCTACAATGCTATCCTCGGTCTCTTTCTCCTCGGCCTGTTCGTGCTCCGGCTGGCGCAGTACCAATGGTCACGCGCGAGTGTTTATTGGTACTTTTTGCTCGCCCTGGCTATGGCCGGAGTGGGACTGGCTCTTTTGCTGATAGGAGTGCTCCGGGTCGGTGAGACCGGTATACCGCCCTGGTGGACTTTTTTCGGCGGCACGTTGGCTGTGCTTGCTCTTGCCACCGCCGCTTTTATTCTGGTTACCCGTGTCGGACATGATCTGCGCACCTACCGCAGTTTTGACCTCATTATCGTTCTGGGAACCCTCTGTTTACCGCTCTTTGCGCCGATCCCGATCAGAATTTTCGGTCTGAATCCCCTCGACTACAATTCCCCGACGCTCTACTACTCGGCTGCCATCACCGGCGTGCTGCTGTTGATCTCGGCCGGCGTGGGACTGGCGTGGGACTGGCGTCGCTGGGGCGTGGCATCTGCTATCTACTATGCCATCTTTGTCGTGCTTTTCACCACCGTCTTTACGAACGGAACCGGCATCGCCAGCGGCATGGTCGGCTCGTTGGGCTACTGGCTGGTGCAGCAGGAAGTGGAACGAGGTGGGCAGCCCTGGTACTACTATTTGTTGGTGATGGTGCCCTTTTACGAATACCTCCCGCTACTACTGACCATCATCGCCTCCATCTACGTGGCTGTCCGCTCCGCAACCCATTCTCCATTCTCCATTCTCCATTCTCCATTCATCCTCTTCCTCCTGTGGTGGACCGCGCTCGCCTGGATCACGTACTCCTACGCAGGTGAAAAGATGCCCTGGCTCACCGTTCACCTGGCCTTGCCAATGATCTTACTCGGCGGCTGGCTGGTGGGACGGCTGATCGAGGGAATAGATTGGCGACAGGTACTGCAGCGCCGGGTCTGGTTACTGGCGCTCGTCGCTCCTCCGTTCATCGCGGCACTGGTGATGTTCGTTAGTGCGATTCTCGCGGGCCCATTCCAGGGATATGAACTGACGCACTTGAACGTCACCGGTCAGTTCATAGGCGGGCTGGTCGGCACGCTCGTCTTTGGCGCAGGGCTGGTCTACCTGGCCCGGCGCAGCGAGTGGCGAGTGGCCACGCGCGTCCTGCTGCTCGTCGCGCTGCTTCTGCCGGTGCTCCTCACCATTCGCACTGCCTGGCGCTTTTGCTACGTCAACTATGACTACCCGACCGAGTTCCTGGTCTACGCCCACGCTGGCCCAGCCGTCAAGGAGAGTATGCGCCAGATCGAGGAACTCTCGCGTCGCGTCGCCGGCGGGCCCAACGTCATCGAGGTGGCCTACGGCTCTGACGGCTCCTGGCCGTTCAACTGGTACCTGCGCAACTATCCCAACCGCATCTTTTACGGCGAGCAGCCATCGCGGGACAATATGGACGTCCCTGTTATCATCGCCGGGCGGGAGCAGTGGGAGGCCGTGGCGCCCTATATGGGCGACGATTACCTGGTCAATACCTACACCTACCTGTGGTGGCCGATGGAGGACTATAAGAACATGACCTGGGCGCGTCTCACTCACGCCATCACCGACCCTCAGACCCGCGCCGCGTTGTGGGACATCTGGTACGACCGCGACTACCGCCGCTACGACGAACTGACCGGCAAGACGCATACACTCGACCAGTGGCCGCTGCACAGCGAGTACCGCCTCTACGTCCGCCGGGACGTGGCGGCCCAGATGTGGGATCTGGGCACGACCGGCCTGGTCGAGATTGGCCCGACCGACCCTTATGCCGATGGCTGGCAGGAGTTGACCGCGCGGTTGGTGTTCGGCAGCGAGGGCACAGGGCCCGGCCAACTCCAGAACCCGCGCGGCATCGAAGTCGGCCCCGACGGTTTCGTCTATGTGGCCGACAGCGGCAACCATCGCATCCAAAAGTTCACCGCCGACGGAGAGTTCGTCGCCGCCTGGGGGCAACAGTCCACCATTGAGACGGAGGCGGGATTGCCCCGGGGCTTTAACGAGCCCTGGGACGTCGCCGTCGCCTTCGATGGCACGATGTACGTTGCCGATACCTGGAACCATCGCATCCAGGAACTGGACACCGAGGGCGATCCAGTCACTGCCTGGGGGCTGTTCGGCCAGTACGGTCCCGACGACCCAATGGGACAGAGCGCCTTTTACGGCCCGCGCGGCATCGCCATCGGGCCCGGCGGGCGGGTCTACGTGACCGACACGGGCAACAAGCGCATCCAGGTTTTCGAGCCGGACGGGCGGTTCGCATTCCAGTGGGGTGGGGGGGGCGCGCTGGAGGGCTACCTGGACGAGCCGGTCGGCATCGCCATCGGTGGCCCGGACGATGAAGTCTACGTCGCCGACACGTGGAACCGGCGCGTGCAGGTGTTCGACAGCGACGGCGTCTTCTTGCGGCAGTGGCCCATCGCCGGCTGGGATGCCGGTCTGCCCGAGGAGAAACCCTACCTGGCGGTGGACGCCGAGGGACGTGTCTACGTCACCGACCCGGGCCACTACCGGGTGCTGGTGTTCGACGGCCAGGGCGAGTATCTATTCTCCTTTGGCCAATACGGTTTCGACGAGTCTTCCTTCGCTCTTCCCACGGGCATCGCCACCGGTGAGGACGGCTCCATCTACGTGACCGACGCTCATAGCGGGCGCGTGCTCGTCTTCGACCCATTGTAGAACGGCGTGTAGAACGGCGGATTTCAGGACAGCAGCGGATCGGACCGCGAACGACCGGCGTGAGGGGCTGTGGCCCTTTTCTGCCGGTCGTTTGCTATCGCGGTTTCAGGGATGGACTAGCAGTTTGTCGGAGAGGTGTTCCGGAGTCCAGGCTTCAGCCGGTTTGGCCGGAAATTGCCGCCTTTTCTCCGGCTAAAGCCTCGACTCCAGTCCCTCGGGGGGTCTCTCCGACAGACTGCTAGGGCAGGCGGTTGATGAGGGCTTTGAGGCGGGGGAGGTCCTTGGGGTCAAAGATGAGGCCGAATTCGATATTGTGGCCCCGCAGCACGTTCCAGGCCGTCTTCAGGCGGTAGCCCAGCGTAGATTCACCGGTGAACTCGGTCAGGTAAAAGGTGACGCCGAACTCGTCCTGGGCCAGTTCCACCCAGGCCCACAGCCTGGTGTGGTCGCCACCGCAGGCGCACAGGAAACGCTCGTCGAAGGACTGGGTAGAGTTGTACACCTCTTCGTCGAGAAGAGTGCGCAGGTCGGGCAGGCCGGCTTGGTGGCGCTGCTCTTCGAGGGTTTTCAGAGCCTGGATAATTTCTTGACGGTTCATAATAGCGGCGTTCGAAGCGTATGAACTCACAAAGTCACCAGATCCAGTGCCAGCGCCAACTTAACATTGAGTTCGGCCAACTTGGCAGGGGGCAAAGAGCCGATGTGGTCTTGCAAGAGATTCTTGTGGATAGTGAGCAGTTGGTTGAGGAACACAACCGAGGGCCGCTTCAATCCACACTCGACTGGTGAGAGGAGAAAATCAGTGGGGTGATTGATCCGGCGCAACTTCTCAAGTTCGCCTGGCTTGATAGAATGGACAGCAGCCACCAGGACAAACTGATAGGCGGGGTTGGCATTATCCCAACGATTCTGCACAATCAGGACAGGTCGTGTTTTGAAGGTAAGGGCAGCGCGCACTTCGCTCCTTCTTGGCACTCGACGCAGCACATCCAGCGGACGTTCTGGCAAATAAGGTACCTGGGCCCAATACAGATGACCGCGTTGTGGCGTGGCAGGGTAAGGAGACATGGTAACTCGAGGTCACACGGAACTGACTATACGCTCTACCTCTTCGAACAGAGGGTTGACAATTTCCCAATACGAAGCATCACGGCGATCTTCCGGGGAAAAGTCGAACTGCGCCGCCTGTTCGCGCAGGGTCGTTGCCATAGATTTCCAGCGGATCGTATAGTTGGTGGGTGGCGTGATCGGGGTCACAGTGAGGCTACGTTCACCGAGAATAACTTGCACCTTGCCTTCCTCCAGGCCAGCCCGACGAGCCAGTTTGGCCGGTAGAGCAACGGTAAATTCATTGGACAATCGTAAAGTGAGGGTAGCCATTGTCATATCCCTGCAATCCACTCGGTTTATTTCTACAATCGGGCTCCTGATCTGGAAGGATCACGTTCCGAGGTGATGATACCACCATTTCCGCCATTCGTCAACTCTCGTTCTTGCGAGCAAGGAGAGGTGATTTGTCAAAATGGCTCAGTTGATGCATACTATGACTGGGCGTCGTGGATGCGGTCGCCGGTGGCGTGGGCCTCGTCGGCCGAGTAGGCGACGACGCAGCCCACCTGGGGCTGGTAGACGGCCAGCCAGGGGACGAGCGGGGCATACGTCAGCGCCAGCCCGGTGTAGAGCCAGAGTGATAGTTTGCCGCTGAGGACGACGCCTTTGTCGGTGGGAATCGGTGGCACAGCCAGACCGCCAGCGTCGTCATAGTCCAGGTAGCCCGTGGGGATGGCGAACTCGAGCCGGGTGTGATCGCCCTGGGGAGTGATGCTGGCCTGGAGGGGAGCATCGGGTGCGGGCGGGCCCAGGCGCAGCGCCGGCGGTGTCACCCAGCCCAGGCGCACGTCGAATTGGTAAAAGAGCGCGGGGTGGGTGAACAGTGCCACCGTCGCGTAGAGCCAGTTCGGGGCCCGGCCATAGAGGCCCAGCGGTGTGGCTTCGGGCAGGTAGTCGAGCAAGTCGGGCAGGTGGTGCGGCTGCCAGGTGACTCTCTCGCCGGTAAATGGGACGCCGAGGGTGCGAGCCAGGCTGTCCAGGTCAACCGCGTTTTCGACCGGGGCGGAGATGAGGTGGGAACGGCGCAGTTCGTCGGGGGCGTAGGCAAAGATGCGGGCTATTTGCTCTACCAGTGCGTCAAAGGTCGGGCCGGTGATCCGGCTGCCCCATTCCAACTCGGCGATAATGCCTGTCAGCATGGGCCGCGTGGCTGTCACCACACTGAGGCCGTGCAATTCCGAGCGCAGGTCGGCCAGCAAAAGTAGGTTGTGCCGCGTGACCAGGTCCAGCCACGCAGAGTGAGAAGGATCGTCCAGCGTGAGCAAGATAGCGTGGGTACAATGGTCAAAGATGGCCTCTTGCCAGACAGCAGGGCGTCCCCCCACGTCTACGATCAGCGGCAGATGGCGGTGAGACAGGCTCTGGCAGACGTGCTCCACGAAGGCCGGGGTCCAGGCCCTGGGAACCACGATGGTGCGCACCAGCGCCTGATCTGCTTCGCTGGCCCAATCCCCTTCACCGTCGGGGGCAGCGCGTAGGACGTAGTGCTCAACGCCCCGCTCGCGCAGTGCCAGGGTGAGGTTGTGAGTCAGGACGGACTTGCCACTGTTGGGAGGTCCTCCAATCAGTACAGCAGGGAACAGTTCCATAGCCATCCTTTCAGACAAAATGGAGGTAGCAGACAATGAATCAGGCGACAGGTAGCACGTTTGTGGCCACTATGGCCGGTGGCCCGCAGATCGTGACATTTGCTCTGGACAATCTGCTCCGACAGGGTGAAATCATTCAGGAAGTGATCGTCGTCCATCTTTCCCCCCAGGCCGATCCTCTCACCGGACAGGCGCTGGTCAAACTGGCGGCCGAGTTCCCAGGTGATCGTTACGCCGAGCGTCCCTGCCGTCTGCGCTTCTTCCCCGTTCGCCGGGGAACTGAAAAGTTGGACGACATCAGGGACGAGGCGGAGGCCAACGTGGCCTGGAGCGCCATCCACGAATTGGTGGCCACCCTGAAAGCACAGGGGCGGCGTTTGCACATCTGCATTGCCGGCGGGCGGCGGATGTTGGCCCTGCTGACCACGTCGGCGACGATGTTGCATTTCGATCACAACGACCGGCTGTGGCACATGTATACTCCGGCCGGGTTTATCGAGCGATCCTGTGACGGGGCAATCATGCACGCCCGCCCGGAAGACGGTGTGCGGTTGATTCAAGTGCCGGTGGCCCCGTGGGGCGCCTATTTCCCCGCGCTGCGGGCTCTGGCGCAGACGACGCCGGAGCAGGCCATCGCCGTGCAGACCCGCTGGCTGAACCAGGCAGAGCGGGCGTGCTGCCGGGCGGTGGTGGAGCGGTTGACGCCGCGCCAGTCGGACGTATTGCGCGCCTTCGCCACCGGCCAGAGACCCCAGGAGGCAGCCGAGAGCCTGTGCATCACACTAAAGACGGTGGACAGCCACAAGACGGTCGTCCTGGACGAATGTCGCAACGCCTGGGGCGTGCCGGAGGACACCCAGCTGGACTATCATTTCTTACACGACAAGTTCTGGCTGTTCTTTGCCGAGACGACCTGATGATAGCATGAAACGGGCGGTGAAACATCAGAGGTTCTTCTGAAGTGAATCGGAATTTGCTCTGATGGGGAAAATAGGGTATCATGGTACACTATGAAAAGACACCGGGAAGGAGGTGGATAGATGCGAGAATTGAGGGTGAGGTTGGAGGCGGTGACGCCGCTACTTTTGGGCGGGGCGAACCCGAAGGGGTCGCCCGAGTTACGACCGCCCTCATTTCGAGGGGTGATGAGATATTGGTTGCGGGCCGCGTTGGGTGGAGTGATCGGAGATTCAAATCTGGAGGGCCTTCACAAGTTGGAGAGCGCGGTCTTTGGAAGTCCAGATGTGGGGTCTCCCATCAGCATTCGTTTGCGCCCGCTGAACATAGGAAGAAGCAGGGCTTACATTCTGCCGCACAAGAACAAGGGACGTAGAGATGGCCTCATCGGTGACCTGGAACTCGTGATGACCCAGACGCGCAAACAGGACACCGTGATTTGGAACGCGGCCTGTGCCAGTTTGGAACTGGCCTTGACTTTCGGGGGTGTGGGATTGCGCTCCCGACGTGGCTACGGCACTTTGCGGATTGTCGAGGCATCGGAGCCCAGTATTGCCACGTTCCCCAAGACGTTCAGCGGCTGGAAGCAACACGTGAGTCGGGTAGCGTCCTCGGCGATACAGGCTGCCAGAGCATTAGCAGATGCCCAGGGGGTTCCTCTGTCAGTATTACCCGTCGGGCCGGCAGTTTATCCCTGCGCCACCCAAT
>JADHWW010000075.1 GCA_016783285.1 Anaerolineae bacterium | reverse complement strand
AAAGACCACACCCTCAGCGAAAGTCGTCTCCGCAAGATGACCGTCGCCCTGGTCAAAGAGGTCAACAACAAGATGAAGGGGTTCAGCCGCAAGGAGACGGTGGTCTACTACAAGGACATTGTCCGGCGCTCCTGGCAGCAGGTGGAGGGTGCGGAGACGCCGGAGGTGCGCAGCGAACGCTTCGACGAGCAAATGGAGTGGACGATGTTGGACGATGACTTTGATGGCCGGGTGAAACAAACCTTCAGGACAGGCCCGGTCTTTGTGCCTATGTGGTGGGGGTATTACCGCCCCTGGGCACGTACCGTCCCGTCTGTGTCAAAGCCCTCCGCCGCTCGTCCCGCGACTCCCTCGACCGGGCGCGTCCAGTTGCCGACGCTCCCCGGGGCCGCCTTCGCCGCGACCATCGTGAACGGCGTTCAGGGCACTGCCGGACGCATCGTCAGCAGCGTGACAGGCTTCACCAGCGGGGTGACGAGGACGACCAACCCACCGCCAAAACGCTCCTACAGCGGGCGCAGTTACAGCGGTGGGGGCGGAGGGAGTAGTTGCGCCTGTGCCTGCGCCTGCGCCGGTTGCGCCTGCGCCTGCGCCGGGGGCGGACGGTAGACCCGCATGTCCATTCTGGCCCGCCTGCGTGAAACTTTAAGCCCCCCGCAGTCTTTGCCCCCTGGCCTGCACAGTTACGAGCGGCGCGACGAGAGCGGCGGGCGGGTGCGCTTGCACCTGCGCGTCGAGCCGGACGGACGCGGTCTCCTGGTGATCAACGCCGCCCGCGTCCTCCACCTGAACCAGACGGCCATCGAGTACGCTCGCTTCATCCTGGAAAGAGTGCCGGAGGAGAGGGCGGTGCGGACGATCCGCCATCGCTACCGGGTGGATGCCCAAATTGCCCAGGCCGACTACCGCCGCCTGCAGGAACAAATCGAAGCGCTCATCACCTCTGATGGCTCCGTCTGCCCTATCCACGGGTTGAACCTGGAGCGGATAGACCCCTTCTCAGTGTCCCTCACGGCCCCCTACCGGATGGACCTGGCGCTGACCTACCGCTGCAACAACCGTTGCCCCCATTGCTACGTGGCCCGCTCCCCCGATTATCCCGAGATGGACACGGACACCTGGAAGGCTGTTCTGGACCGGGTGTGGGAAGTGTCCATTCCCCACGTCTGCTTCACCGGGGGGGAGGCGACGCTGCGGGAGGACCTGGTCGAACTGGTAGCATACGCCGAGGGACTGGGGCTGGTGACGGGGTTGCTGACGCACGGCCGGCGCCTGTCCGATGCGGCTTACGTGCAGGCATTAGTCGCGGCCGGCCTGGACCACGTCCAGATCACGCTGGAATCCCACGCCGAGGCCGTGCACGATTCTATGCAGGCTGTCTCCGGCGCCTGGCGGGAGACGGTGCAGGGGGTGCGTAACGCGGTGGCAGCCGGCCTCTACACCACCACCAACACCACGCTGATCCGGCAGAACGTAGCCGAGATTGAGGAGACGGTCGCTTTTATCGCCTCGCTGGGGGTTCCCACCTTCGCCTGCAACAGCCTCATCTACGCTGGACGGGGATGCACCGTAGGCACCGGCCTCCGCGAGGGAGAACTGGCCCCTATCCTGGAGCGGGTGCGGGATGCGGCTGACCGGCACGGCCTGCGCCTCGTATGGTACACCCCCACCCAGTATTGCGCCTTCTCCCCGCTGCAACTGGGGTTGGGGGTGAAAGCCTGCACTGCGGCCCTGTACAACATGTGCGTCGAACCAAATGGAGCGGTCATCCCCTGCCAGAGTTACTACGAGCCACTGGGATATATCTTGCGCGATCCCTGGGAGGCGATCTGGAACCACGACCTGGCCCAGGCATTGCGGGAGCGAAGATACGCCCCGGAGAAATGCCGGGAGTGCCCGGAATTTTCTCTATGCGGCGGCGGGTGTCCGCTGTATCTGCGGCATCACCGGCCAGAATCCGCGCGCGAAACTGCCTCGGGTTGAAATGAAAAGAGCACGGGGGGACATCCTCCCGTGCTCTTGTTTGTTCCCTTCTTGCGATCACACCCGCAGGTAGACCTTCCACTCGGCCGGCACCTCCCCGGAGACGATCAGGTAGTTGACGCGGGGCGTCTTGGGCTCCCACCGGAGACGCATCCCGGCCTCGTGGGGCGCGCGGTCGGCTTTGCGGTGGTTGCACCAGCGGCAGGCGCAGGCCGTGTTGCCCCAGGCATTGCCCCCACCCCGGCTGCGGGGGATCAGGTGATCCACGGTAAAGTCGGCGCGGGTGATGACCTGGCCGCGACGCCGCTCCCCGACACGAGCGCCGCAATACACGCAGGCGTAGCCATCGCGGACCAGGACGCCGCGCCGGCTCCAGGTAGCCCCACGCCGGGGGACGTTGACGTAGTAACGCAGTCGCAGCACCGAGGGCACCTCAAAGACCGTGCTGGGCGTGTGCAGCCGTGCCGCGACACCATCCACGCCCTCGACGACGCCCCGCATCAGCAGGCCAACCGCCCGTTTGACGGAGACGACCCGCAGTGGCTCGTAAGATGCGTTGAGTAGTAGAACTCTTGCTGTCATACCTATCACCTCTCTATGTTTTCCCCCGGTGGGACTCGAACCCACAGTCTGCGGCTTAGAAGGCCGCTGCCTTGTCCAGTTAGGCTACGGGGGAGCGCAGGAGCCAGCGGTGGGACTCGAACCCACACCTGACCGCTTACAAGGCGGCTGCCCTGCCGATTAGGCTACGCTGGCTTGCCTCTCCAGAGGATGTAAGATTTGTGGATCCAGGATTTGGAGATGTGCCGTGTCGACACTATCGCCTCCGACAATCCGAAATCTACTCAGGAGGGAGGCGCCGGACTCGAACCGGCCTTGCGCGAGCCACAATCGCACGTTTTACCGCTAAACTAGCCCCCCTCGAACAGAGGCGGTCCCGACGAGATTTGAACTCGCGATCTTCACATTGACAGTGTGATGGGGACTCCAGACTCCCCCACGGGACCCTGGGCGGAGCCCTTCACTTCGACAAGCTCAGGACAAGCCTGCGGCTCCGCCGAGCGCATTTTGAGCCAACACCTATAATGCGCAGGTGGACCGGGCGGGACTCGAACCCGCGTTTCTACCTTGCAAGAGTAGCGTTTTCCCGATTAAACTACGCGGCCCAGATAGCAGGGGCGGGAGTTGAACCCGCTTATCGGGCTTATGAGGCCCGTGAGTGGCCGTTACTCTACCCTGCAGTGAGGTGGAGATGCGGGGAATCGAACCCCGATTTCAGGGATTGCAACGCTGGTCATTGAGGGTTTACTGTGGGCCTTTTTCCCTCTCACGGCGTCCTGGGCCCCTGATCGAAACCTATCATCCCCATGCAGGCCGGCGCGGCGACTCCGGCCTGATCTCCCCACCGCGTCCCGACGACGACCTCATTTACAGGTATGCTTCGGCCCCTGGCCCACTGCGGGCGACACCGGCTCTCTGTCCCCTTCGACGATAGCCCCCTGCGGCTTGTCCTGAGCCGAAGCCCTGAATGGAGTGAAGGGTCAGCCAAAGGAGATTACGCCACATCGTTCGCGGCAACGTCCTGCACCGTGGACGTCGCCGGAGAGCCTCGACCCCGGGGCCCCGATCACCCCGGACGGTGGAGAGTAGTTGGGTAGTTGGATGGATGGTTGGATAGTTGAATTGACTACCCGACTAATTGACTAACTTTGGTAAGGTGCACAAAAAAAGCGCGGGGTCTTGGATAAGACCCCGCGCTCCTCGCCAACTGAGCAAGTCACGTGCTTTTACGCACCTCCTCCCCTGGCGAGAACCCGGGCTCGTACCCCAAGACCGACCACAGCGCCGCCGAAAAATCGGCGGGGCTGGCGGTATGCTGTTGGTAAAGTTCTGTCAACTCTGAGATTGTCTGCTCTGCAATGCAACCTCTGATGACCTCGGCCATCGCACACGTTTGCGCTTTGGCCTGCTGGCGGAGCCACTCCGTCGTCCTGGCCGGCAAACGCACCGCCAACGTCCGTTCGGCCAGGTACTTGGGCGCCCGTCTACCGGCTGTCCGCGCATCATCCAGGATGGAGCGGACAGTGGTGGAGGCTGGCGAACCCTGTATGCAATTACTCAGATGACCCAGGTAGACGTTCATCGTGATTGAGATTATACCACAATCTGTAACCGTGTCAAGGATACACCTACGGCGGACCTCATCGGAGGAAACGATTTGCAAGAGAAAAAAAACCGAAACCGCCAGTGGTCGCAACACTGGCGGTTTCTGGACATGGCGACGGGCGGATTTGAACCGCCAACCAAGGGCTTATGAGTCCCCTGCTCTGCCATTGAGCTACATCGCCGTAACGCAGCACGGGCGCGTGTCTGCGCCCGTCTTGCCATTCAGGTAGCGGGGACAGGATTCGAACCTGTGACCTCCGGGTTATGAGCCCGACGAGCTGCCTCTGCTCTACCCCGCAACGTACATAAATTATACTACAATCTGCCGATTGCGTCAAGGGTTCTGGGCGAGGCCAGCACCGTAGACGAAGCCGAGATAGTTTCACTCCCGAGAGAACCATCACGAGCAAGTCAGGACGAACGTAATTGCCATCCGCCCCAAAATGCGGTATACTTCGGCCCGTGGCTGATCGGTCCCCCATCCCCCGCGCACTCATCATCGGCGCCGGCATCGCCGGTATGCAGGCTGCCTTGGACATCGGCAACGCGGGCTACGACGTCGTCCTGGTCGAGCGCCTCCCCTCCATCGGCGGGCGCATGGCGCAACTCTCGGAGACCTTCCCCACGCTCGACTGCGCCCAGTGCATCCTCACCCCCCGCACCGTCGAGGTCGGCCACCACCCCCACATCGAGTTGATGACCTACTCCGAGGTCGTCTCCGTTGAATTGGTAGATTGGGAAATTGGGAAATTGGGAAATTGGGAGACTGGGAAACTGGGAAATTGGGAAACTGGGAAACTGGTAGACCAGGAGAACAGGGACCAACCTACCAATCTACCAATCTACCGAGTCCGCATCCGCCGCCATGCCGCCTACGTGGACTGGAACAAGTGTACCGGCTGTGGCCTTTGCCAGGAGAAATGTCCCGGCAAGGTGGACTCTGATTTCGAGCGGCACATGGGGAAACGCAAGGCGATCTACACCCTCTCCCCCCAGGCGGTGCCGAACAAGCCGGTGATTGACCGCGAGCATTGCATCTTTTTCCAGCGAGGCAAGTGCAAAGCCTGTGTCAAGTTTTGCCCGGTGGGCGCGATTGCCTTCGACCAGGAGGATACAGTCGTCGAGGAACAGTTCGGCGCGATCATCCTGGCCCCCGGCTGCGACCTCTACGGACTGGAGAACATGCCCGAATACGGCGGCGGCCACGTGCCGGACGTGATTGACGGACTGGCCTTTGAGCGGCTGCTCTCCGCCTCCGGCCCCACCGCCGGCAAAATCCAGCGCCCCTCCGATGGCCAAGTCCCCCGCGAGATCGTCTTTATCCAGTGCGCCGGCTCCCGCGACCCCGAAAAGCACATGCCCTACTGCTCAAAGGTCTGCTGCATGTACACCGCCAAGCAGGCCATCCTCTACCGCCACCGAGTTCACGACGGACAGGCGTACATCTTTTACATTGACATCCGCGCCGCCGGCAAACGATACGACGAGTTCACCCAGCGGGCGATGGAGGACGAGAATGTGGTCTACCTGCGGGGCAAGGTCTCCCGCATCTTCCGCCAGGACGGCAAGGTGATGGTCTGGGGGGCCGACACACTCAGCGGCCAGCAGGTGCAGATCGCCGCCGACTTGGTGGTGGTGGCCCCGGCGCTGGTGCCCCACCCCACGACGCGCCATCTGGCCGACATGCTGGGACTGCCGGTGGACGAGCACGGCTGGCTGCTCCCCCGCGACTCAAACACGCGCCCGGTGGAGACTGTCCGGCCTGGCATATTCCTGGCCGGCGCCGGCACTGGGCCGATGGACATCTCGGAGACGGTGGCCCACGCCAGCGGCGCGGCAGCTCAGGTGCTCAAACTGTTCTCCCGCCAACACAAATCTCCCCCCCTCGTAGGGGGGGCAGGGGGGGGTAGGCAGTAATGGCGCGTATCGGCGTATTCGTCTGCCACTGCGGGCTCAACATCGCCAGCACGGTGGACGTGCAGCGCGTGGCCGAGACATTGCGCGACTATCCCGGCGTTGCCTTCGCCACCGACTACAAGTACATGTGCTCCGACCCCGGCCAGGCACTCATCCAACAGGCCATCAGGGAGCACGACCTGGACGGGGTGGTCGTCGCCGCCTGCTCCCCGACGATGCACGAAGCCACCTTCCGCAAAGCCGCCGCCACCGCCGGGCTCAATCCCTACCAGGTGGAGAGCGCCAACATCCGCGAGCAGGTCTCCTGGCCGCACCAAAAGACGCCGGAGAAAGCCACCCGCAAAGCCATTGAGATAGTGTGCTCCCTGGTCGAAAAAGTGCGCTACGATGAGCCGCTTATCCCGCTCACGCTGCCCATCGCCAGGCGGGCACTGGTCGTCGGCGGGGGCATCGCGGGGCTGACCGCCGCCCTGGACATCGCCGACTCCGGGTATCCGGTGGTCCTCGTCGAACGGTCGGCCCACCTGGGCGGGCGCATGGCGCAACTCTCCCGCCTCTACCTCAACTTTGACGACAGCCAGGACCTGCTGGAAGAACGCATTGAGGCCATCACTCACCATCCCCTGATCCAGGTGCTCACGAACGCGGAGGTAACAGAGTTCGGGGGATACGTGGGGAATTTCACGGTCGAGGTTGGGGAATTGGGAAATTGGGAAGTGGGCGCCGTCGTCCTGGCAACAGGCTTCGATCTCTACCCCAAGTCGAACTTGCCCGAGTACGGTGGGGGGCGGTACCCGGACGTGGTGGATAGTCTCCAGTTCGAGGCCATGCTGAAAGAGGGAGAAATTCGCCGCCCCTCGGATGGTCGTGTGCCCCGCGAGATCGTCTGGGTGCAGTGCGCTGGCTCCCGCGACCCCAATCTTCACCGGCCTTACTGCTCCAAGATCTGCTGCATGTACGTCGCCAAGCAGACCATTGCCTATCGCCGCGCAGTCCCAGAGGGCCAGGCTTACGTCTTTTACATTGACATCCGCTCCCAGGGCCGTGGTTACGACGAGTTCGTCCAGCGGGCGATGGAGGAATTTGGCGTCGTCTACCTGCGCGGCAAGGCGTCCAGAATCATTCAGCGCAGCCGGCAACTGCAAGTGTGGGGAGTTGACACCCTGAGCGGCCAGTCGGTGCGCGTGGGAGCCGACCTGGTGGTACTGGCGATGGCGGCGGTGCCCAGTTCCGGGAGCGAGGCATTGGCCCGCCTGATGCGCGTCGCCACCGACGAGAGCGGCTTCCTGGCCGAAGCCCACCCCAAACTGCGCCCGGTGGAGAGCCTCACGGCGGGCATCTACCTGGCCGGCGCGGCCCAGTTCCCCAAGGACATCCCGGAGACAGTGGCGCAAGGCTCCGGCGCGGCGGCCAAGGTGCTCCAACTCTTTGCCCAGCGCGAGATGGTGTCCGAGCCGACCGTCGCCATCGTGGACGAGGAATTGTGCGCGGGTTGCGGACGCTGCGTGCCGGCCTGCCCCTACGACGCCCGGGCGCTTCACCCGCGAAAGAAATTGGCCCTGGTCAACGCGGCCCTGTGCCAGAGTTGCGGGGCCTGCGTCGTCGCCTGTCCGAACAAGGCAACCATCGTGCGCAACCTGACCCCAGAGCAAGTGCTGGCGATGGTGGAGGCGGTGTTGTAGGGGCGCACCAGTGTGCGCCCTGGAGGGCAGACACGTGGGTCTGCCCCTACCCCGGATTTGGGTCTGCCCCTACCCCGGATTATTGAGAGGATACCTTTGTTGCACCCCTGGTAAGATATGGTACAATCTTTACCAGAGAATCTCGACGAGTGAGGAGATGCTTTGTGAGTGGAGAGACGACCATCGCGCTAACTATCCCTCAAGTCCTACACCAACGTTCACAGAAACTGGTGGAAAGTGGACTATTTCCCAACTTGAGCGATGTGGTCAAATATGGATTGCGCCGCGCTCTGGCTGATTCTGCGAAAGCGCAGGAAAGCCGCGTCGTTCCTATTCAAGATTTGCGTACCTCCACCCTGACACTAAAATCTCCCCTTTACGTTACAGTAGAGTACAACGGCGTCGTCGTGGTCAACAGCAACGACCTCGACATTTTCGGATACGGTGACATTGAGGACAAGGCCATCGGCGACTTTTGTGCTTGCGTCGTTGAAACGTACTGGGCATTAAAAGAGGAGCAGGATAACCTGGGACCTCACCTGGCACGTATCTGGCGCTACTTGTCAAAGTGGGTGGAGGAACAAAGTACATTGAGCAAGCCCCAGATGACTAATGTGGCCGTACCATGAGCAAGATCGCACGTTTCGAAGCCCTGGCCGAGCGGCTGGTCGAGGGTACCTTTGCCCGCCTCTTTGCCGGGCGCCTCAGCCCGCTGGAGGTCGCCATGCACCTCACGCGGGCTATGGAGGACTATCAGACCCTCTCCCCCGACGGCACACTGCAGGCTCCAACCCACTACTGGGTGTACCTACACCCGGACGACTGCCACGCGCTGGCGGTCGAGCAACCAATGTTGGAGAAAGAACTGGCCCGCCACGTCGCCGGACTGACAGCCCAGGCCAGCCTGGCACTTGAGGTCACGCCGGTCGTTTACGTCCTGCCTGAAGAGGGAATGGGGCCCCACGAAATACGAGTCGCGGCCCGCTGGGTACCGGAAGAAGCAACCGAGGTGGAGAAAACCCGCGAGATGGAGGCCAGCGAAGGGGAGGCCGAGGCAGAGATCACGATCGCGCCGTCGGGCCGGCCGTTCCTGATCCTGGAAGGCCATCGTCACGTGAATCTCCTCCAGCCGGTGGTATCCATCGGGCGGGCGCTGGACAACGACGTCATCATAGAAGACTCGCGCATCTCCCGTCACCACGCCCAACTCCGCCGGCGGTACGGTCGCTATGTGCTCTACGACCTGGGGAGTTCCGGCGGCACCCAGATCAACGGCTACCCGGTCGAGGAGTGTGTGCTGCACTCTGGGGATGTCATATCGTTTGCCGACGTCCAGGTCATCTACGGTGAGGATCCATCCACCCCCATTCCGCTACCGGCCAGCGAGGACACCCCGCCGCTTGCCCCCTTGGAGAAGGTGGGGCAGACTTTCCAGTCTGCCGCTCGGACAGGCTAGAAAGCCGTGCTGTTTTGTACCAGGAATTAGTAATGGACGTTCTGTTGTTGACCTTGCGTCTCCTGCTTGCTATTCTGCTCTATGCCTTCCTGGCCGCCATACTGTGGATGTTGTGGCGCGACCTGCGGCAAGCAACCACCAGCCGCGAGGTAACCCGGTCAGGTGGGCGACTGGTCATCCTGCACACGCCGGACGAGACACCGGCCGTGGGCACGACTTTCCCGTTGCAGCCTATCACCTCCATAGGTCGCTCACCGGCCAACACGATTCTCATCCCGGACACCTACGCCTCG
>JADHWW010000179.1 GCA_016783285.1 Anaerolineae bacterium | reverse complement strand
GTGTCGGCGGTCAGTTGGGGCGGCATCCCGGCCGCCATCTCTGGGTCCACGATGGCGATGTCGGCGACGTTCTCGCGGTTGCCCAGCCCCATCTTGCGCTGCTCCTCCGTGTCGGTCAGCACGATGCCCCAGGTGACCTCGGCCCCGGTGCCGCTGGTGGTGGGGATGGTGATCAGACGCGCCTTCTGGCGCAGGCCCAGGCGGATGAAGGGGTTGATCTCGGCCGCTTCAAGATCGGGTCGCTCGTAGAGCACCCAGATAGCCTTGGCCGCGTCCATCGGCGAACCGCCGCCCAGGCCGACGATCCAGTCGGGCTCGTACTCCTGCGCCACCTGCACCCCTTTGCGCACAGTCTGCACGCTGGGGTCAGGCTCCACTGCGTCGAAGATACGCGCCTCGATGCCGGCCGTATCCAGGTGGGCCTTCACCTTGTCCACCAGGCCCAGTTGGACCAGCGTACCGTCGGTGACGATGAGGGCGCGTTGGCCCTCCAATTCGTCGAGGGCGTCCAGCGATCCCTCGCCAAAGACAATCTCGGGAGATACAAAGTACCACATTTATTGCCTCCTTGTCGGTACATTGGTAGATTGGTACATTGGTACATTGGTAGATTGGTACATTGGTAACAGAGACCAACTCCCGAGTTACCAATTTACCAATTTCCCAATTTACCAATTTCCCAATTTCCCAGTTTCCCAATCTACCGATTTACCACTCAGTGGGCACGAGCGCGCAGCAGGAGACGATCTCTTTGGCCGCCTTGGGGTAGCGCATGACCTTCATCATGTTGCCCTTCAACTTTAGTTTGCGCGTCATCATGCCCTGGATGGGGTCAAGTTTGCCCTCAATGACCTTGCGCCAGGCGCTGAAGGGGGCGCGGAGGACGAACTCTATCTCCCGCTCGTCCTTGCTGGCGACCATCGCCGCATCGGGGCTCTTGCCGTGATAGAGGCCGAGGTACAGGTAGGCGGTGCCATCGTAGGCGTCGTCGGGCTCGACGATAAAGACGAAATCGCCTTCCCAGTCTTTGGCCGACTTTTCGTAGGTCTCGCTGGCGTTGAGTTGGCGGCTGAGTTCTTTGATCCATTCGTCGGACGGGAATTTGAACGTCATTGGTTTTTCTCCTTGTGTATGATATGATTGTAGGGCAATTTGTTAAATTGCCTCTGGGACAAGTTACCAACTTGTCCTACAGCCCGTTTGAGCTGGCACAAGATACCTAAAGCCGCTGGGCCTGGACGTGATAGTGCGCGCTAACGTAGGTGATGCCGTCCTCGCAGGTGTACTCATCGCGCACGAGGCGGAGGTCGTCAACGACAAAGCCTGCCAGGAGAGTACGCAATTCCCTCTCGTCGCAATAGTGGTGCGGCAAGTACTTGTCGCTGAAAGCATCGCGCAGGTAGATGAAGGTGAACGGCTCAATCTCCTGGCACTTGGCCGTTTCCACGTCGGCCCGGTAGCGGGCGATATTGCTCTCCTCACGGGCGACAGCGGTAAAGTAGGCCCGCCCGCCGGGACGCCCTTCGGCAGGCTCAGGACGGCGCAGGACGCGGCACATCCCGGCCAGTATCCGCCGCATCCCGGCCACCGACGTGTGATGGATCACATTGAAAGCGATCAGGCCGTCGAAGGCGCGATCGGGCAAGGGGAACGTCTCCATCTCGTGACACATCAGGGTTGCGCGCAACCCCTCGCGGGCCAGATGGGCAGCGCAGGTCGCCAGGCCCGAGGGGGAGACGTCGGTCGCGGTGACGGTAAAGCCCATACGGGCCAGGGTGACCGTGTGCCGGCCAACCCCGCAGCCCAGATCGAGCACCCGGCGACCACCGGTCTCCCGCAGCGTGTCCACCCAGGCCAGGACAGCCGGCTCCGGCGTGCGCCAGAATGTGGACAACTCGTCGAGGTCGGCCCAGATGGACTCCCAGCCCTGGGTTTGTCCAGGCGGCGCCACAGTCGGGGGCACGGGCAGCCGCTCTAGGCCGGCTTGCCCAGGCCGGTGATCTGCTTGAGCACGGTCAGCACGCCCAGGCTAACCCCAATGGCCTTGCCGGGCGGCACGGAGGGCAGCCGTTCCTGGCCCTCCTTGTCCACTTCGACAGGGACCGAACGCAGGTACAGGTGAGCAGCGCCCACGCCCAGCAGCGCCCCCAGGACACCGCCGACGATCATTACTCGTGTTCGTAAGTTCATCTATTACCTCCCTTTGATCAACTTTGTGATTGCACCAAGCCAACTCTGTACCGTCGCCAGGATGGAATGGATCAGCATAAACGGCCTGACCACGGCCCGCATTGCCAGTTCGACGTAGGCCCGGCCCAGGGCCAGGTACGCCTGGGCCAAGCGGAGCCAACTGGGCAGGTTCTCGTGCCGCTGGAGATACCACATGCCATAGACTGCCCCGCCGAATAGCGTCAGCGGCACCAGGGCCATGGCGAACGCCTCGACGGCGAGGAGGATGAGGGAAAGGTCACTTAAAAGACTCATGTCATTTGCTCCCCAGTGACTGATTCAAACTATCCAAAAACAATTCGAGTTCGTCTTTTGCCTGAGAAACGACTTTTTCAACCAATTTGGAGCAGCCCCCCTTCCTTCTCTAAATAATGTGCGAAGACGTCCTGACTGTCCAGATTAACCAAATCCACCGGATAATCCAGATCAAGCAAAAGTCTGCCCAAAAGATGAAAAAACTTTCCTTTGGGACAACCTCGAATGGCCAAGTCAATATCTGATTCACCTCTGATGTTTCCGGCAGCGAGTGAACCGAAAAGAAAGACGTCGGTGCATCCGGCTCCTTTAAGGATTTCCGCGGCCCGGCGGATATTTTTCTGGTAGGTCTCAGGGAGTTGAACGTTATTTTGCATCTATTCCTCCAAGCCAACGTCAGATAACTCTTTCCTTCCGGCTCGTTGCTGGCTCTGACAAAAGACTACCCCGGATAGCAGAAATACCCGATAGGCCGGTCAACCACAAGTGCGTACATTCGTACATTCGTATATTCTATATTCGTACATTCGTTCCGTGGTCGCTTCACATCTCGAATTGGAACGCCAACTCGCGGCCGTCGTCGAGCAGAATGCGGTTATCCTCAACGGTGAGGGGACTCCAAAATGGTACGGTCACGGTGGGTTCGGGCGTGTCCAACCGCACCGTCACCACCAACGGCCTGGCTTTGCGGGCTACGCTGGCCCAGATACCGAAGAAAACGTCGGCCGGCAGATCACCGTGCCAACTTTCGCCCCAGGCCAGGTGTGCAGCGACGGCTTCTTCCCACTCGTGGTTGGAAATCGCGTCAATAGTCTCTTCAAACATAGTCACTCCCCCTCAAGTTGTCGTTCAGATTGTCGTTGGCGCACCATGCGCTTCCAGGTTTCGTAATCAGCGACGATAACTTTGACATCCGAAATGGAAACACGCGCTGTGTCCGGCAACGCGTTGGCCAGACTGTCCAAAGTAGCCAAGACGGTCTCACCATCAATAGCGGCCCACATTGCCCGGCACATTATCACCACCAAAGTCCGTGAGCGGTCCGCGCGTGTCAAGCGAACGATGTAGAAGGCATAAGGCAGACGCCGTCCGCGTGATGTTTGGAGAAAAGACAGACTGCGCTTGATATCGCCCCGGAACCCTAGAACCTCCAGATCCCAGGGTGACATACGCTCCTGACGTTTGGTGAGGTCGTGGGCAGTGAACTGAACGCCGCTTTGGGACAGGTCGCGCAATATCTCGACCTCAAAAATGTACCCGTAGGCGAAAGCATACCACCAATAGAGACAATATGCAACCAGAAGCCGGGCAGCCGGCTGGTGAGGTGGCACCAGTCCGGCTTTGCGCAATTTGGGGGAGATATTCCTTGCAACCTTGGCCCAAGCCTGAATCCCGGCCGGTTCTATTTCATCTGCATCGAGAAGCGTTTGGATGAAACCGTTTGCATACGGTTCATCCACGTGACGGTAGTAAATTGCAGGAAAGGGCGAAACGTCACGTAAAGTCACGACGGCAGCTTCTTTGAGCAGGTCAAAGGCACGAAAGGCGACTCGCCACTCATCACGGTTGAACTCGTGCCCCCGGCGTACCCAGGCTAACGCTGCTCGCCGGTAAACGTCTTGGAACTCGGCCGGCAACAGGATTCGCAAAGACACCTTTTTCCTCTCTCTCACTTGTCAGTCGTGGCGCAGAATGCACACGCGGCGGTGGGTGCGCCGGGCGCCAACATCAGTACCAACAGCGTATCTATCGTCAAACTGAATACCTTTGTGCGGGTCAACATTTTTGTATCTCCTTCTGGTATCGTTCGTGTACCTCCCCAATCCAGGGTACTCATCACCACACCCGCGCCTCGAAATCCTCGTCGTTCAGCATCTGCACCGCATCACCGGATTGGGCCAGCACGTACAACCCTTGCCGCTCGGCGTACTTGTCCACCCCTTCCTGCAAACTCATCCCCGCCACCGCACCGAGCACCTCGTAATCACGATACTCTGGGAAAAAGGTCTTGAAATCCTCCAGTTTCTTCACGAACTCGGCAACGTCGTCGGCCCTCAGAGTCGTCTTGACCTCGACCGCCACCACGCTTACCCGGTTCACGGCCAAAACGTCAAATTCCATCCCCCGGCCATTCCGACGGCGCCTGGCGCGTTGGGTGGTTCCTTCGAGGACGATATCCCGTTTGGCAAACAGGCGCACCACAGCCGGGCTCACCATACTCTCTGCGAACCGACCCAAACTGTCAGTTACTCTACCGACTTCTTTGCGGGTGTTTTCCAGGTTCTCGGATAACTTGATCAACTTGCGGTCGGTTTCCTGAAACATACGGTTAGTTTCCCGGAACAGTTCCCAGATATCCTGGGCATTGAGTTCCTGTTCTTGCACGTCCATAGTTTATCCTCCTCGTCAGTGAGTGTGGCGTTACCTTCATCTCCCTGACTATGACACGATACTGTACCGCCTGGCTTTCCAGTATACCCTCTCCCGCCCCATCCGTCAACCGCCCGTCGCGCGGGCCATCTCCTCCCGCCAGCCGCGCTCCTGCGGCTGGCAAACTACTTGGGCAAGCCAAAGAAGCCGAACAGGTTGGCCAGACCATTGAACCCAGCCCGGTCGCTGAACAACACGCCCGCCTGCTGCAATGCCTGAACCGCCCCGGCTGTGTACCCCCGCTTGCAAAAGTACCAGCGCGTCACGGTCTGGTAGCCCTTCTCCTGCACCACGGCGTCTGTCTGCTCCAGGAAGCGGCGCACATCGTCTTCCCCGACGGGAGCCTCGGTGAACTTTACCTGCACCAGCCAGGCTCCGCGCCCCCCCTCTGCCTCTTCCCCGGTGGGGGGCAATGTCCACTCACCAGCAAGGTCGATCTCGATAGGGACGCCTGCTTTGACGATGCCGCCCCGCCGTTCGATCGTCTCGAACGCCGGCAGGGTGACCGGTTCGCCGTAATTGAAGTAAGCGTCGCCGCCCACCTCGCGCCCGTCGAAGGTCCGCATCACGGCCTGGATGTACACCTCGGCCACCTCGCCCACAAAGTTGCTCATGTGCCCACGCAACCGTTTGTATTCGCGCTCCCAGTCCTTCACCGCTTCAGCCGGGGCGAGTTTCTCGATCTCGCGCCGGTGGTTGTAGGCAATGTACCGCCGCAGCATTGGATCGCCTGGCCCCTGGTACAGCGTCCAACCAATCCGGGTCACGATGTCGGCTTCGTGCAACTTGTCCAGGGCGTTCTGCACTGCGTCTACGTCCACTCCGACTTCCTGGGCCACCCGTTCGGCGTCAATCTGCTCTTCTGGATACTTGGTGGCCCAGAACATTACCTTTTTGGTCACTTGACTGGTGTTGAGCCGTTCGCTGTACTTTCGGAACCCGGTGTCGTAGTGTTTCCACAATTCGCCTTGAGGGTCGGTCAACTCGAAGGTGAGGACTTGCTCCAGGGCGTCGGGGTCGGGATACCGTTGCCGGGCGGGGCAAACGCTGGTCATCAGACCGTAGATGGAGTACGGGTAACCCTCCGTGAGTCGCCATACGGCTTCGGCCAATTCTTCGGTAGCGGTCAAATCCTCCGATGCTGCCAGCCGGAAGACCAGGTCGTGGGCGTACTCGCGAGCCAGGGGTTTCAGATACCAGTAGTGGAAGCGTCCTGAGAGCATACCGGTCAACGCTTGTTCCACCAGTAGAGTTACTGCTGATCCTGAGACCAGCATCGGCGCCCAGCGGGTTTCCACGGCCCACTGAAAACTATCGGTCACATCGTGGTAAATCTCTTGTACGGGGTCATAGACGTTGGTCAAGACCTGAAACTCGTCTACGATCATCGCCGTGGGTACGTTGCGGACGGCCGCTTGCCCCATCGGAAGATGGATTACCCATTGCACGAGGCCGTGGGGCGTGACAGTGGAATCCGCCACCGATTCATCGTATTGCCTGCACAAATCCAGCACATATTCATCTTGTGCCTGGCGCGCAAAACGGCGCAATTGCTGTAAATCAAGCCGCTGTCTCAACAACGCCGGCCGGCGGTGCCGGAAAGCCAGGTAGCAGCCGACGTATCCGGTAAAGTACTCATGGGCGAAATCAAAACTGGTGATCGGCTCTTTCCGATCCATATACCGGGCAAAGGAGATGTAGACCGGCAACACCGCCTCCTGCTCGTAGAACAGGCGGTTGAACAGTTTGACCAGGATAGCAGTCTTGCCCGTGCGCCGCCGTCCGACCAGCACGTAACTATTACCCATACGACGGGGGATGCTGGTGGCCCACTTCCAAAACATGTCGAGTTCGTAGTGGCGATCCACAAACAGGTCGCCGACGACGTCTTCCAGGGGTTCCAGACGGTTGTTCATCATAGTTCGTCTCCTGCCTCTCAGTATAACCCTTCCCGCCCCATCCGTCAACCGGCGCAGCCGCACTCCTGCGGCAGACGGACGTCGCGGTAGCCCACGACCGGCCGCCAGTTGACCAGAAACAGGGCTATGTTATAATCGGCGTTGGTCATCCCTTCCTTCGTCAGGGCAAGCTGTTTCGGCCACACGCCCAAGCAATGGCCTTAATTGGCCCCACATAAGCGGTTAGACGCGCATGATCCGCCAATCCTACTGATCCGTGTTCTTAGTCAGTATACCCTCTCTCGCCCCATCCGTCAACCCGCCCGCCGCGCGGGGATTCCGCAACGCGTCTCAGTTGAGGCAAAGCATTGAGTTTCAGAGATCTACTCCATTTGGTGATCAGTAATCTGGGCCGGATGAAGGCACGGGTGGCAATGACGGCCATCGGCGTGGTCATCGGCACGGCGGCGGTGATTGTCCTCGTGTCGCTGGCGGCTGGCCTCCAGCGCAGCGCCACCGAGGACCTGGGCTCCATCGGCGAACTGACCGAGATCACTGTATTCCCTGGCTCGTTCCTCACTTCCTTCGGTGCCTCGCCCAGCCAGACCAGCAAGGAGGCCGTGCTGAACGACCGCACGCTGGACGAGTTCCGCGATCTGCCCGGCGTAGCCGCTGTCACGCCCCGGGAGTCATTGATGGGCGGGGGCACGCTCCGCTTGAACCGGCTGCTTGGCGGCGCGCAGATCGTGGGCCTTGACCCCACGCAGGTGGAGCACCTGGACTTTGCGCTGGCGAGCGGGACGGAGCGGCTGGGGCGCTGGCAGGCGCTGGTGGGAGCCCGCGTGGCGGAAGGGTTCTACGACCCCCGAACAGGACGCTCAGTGGCAGAGCCCCACCGGGGCGGGGTCGTCGTCGTCAATCCGCCCCGAACAGGACGCCCGCCGGAGGAGGCCCCCGACCTGCAAGGGCAGGCGTTGCAACTGGTGCTCACCCGGATGGGGGACGACGGCCACCCGGTTGAGCGGATCGCGCGCCTGCGGGTGACCGGCGTGCTGGAGGAATCGGGCGGACAGGATGATTACACGCTCTACCTGGCCTTGAGCGACGTGCTGGAGTTGAACGGTTGGTTCGCTGGCCATCGTCCCAATCCGGGCCGCGAGGGGTACAACCAGGTACTGGTCAAGGTAGCCGACCCCGAACAGGCGTTGAGCGTGGAGCAGGAAATCATCAGTCGGGGATTTGTCGCCTGGTCAGCACGTAGTATGATGCAACAAATGAACATCTTTTTCCTGGTGATCCAGGGCATCTTTGGCGGCATCGGGGCCATCGCGCTGATCGTGGCTGCCTTCGGCATCGCCAACACGATGACGATGGCCATCTACGAGCGCACGCGGGAGATCGGGCTGATGAAGGCGGTGGGGGCGACCAACCGGGACGTGATGTCCGTCTTCCTGGTCGAGGCGGGGGGCATCGGGCTTCTAGGCGGGGTCGGAGGAGTGCTCCTGGGGGTCGGTCTGGGAAAGTTGATAGACCTCATCGCCGGCACTTACCTGGCGGCGCAGGCGGTGCAGAGCGGCGCGACACCCTCGGACGTAGCCATCTCCATCATCTACACGCCTCTGTGGCTGCCCATCTTTGCGCTCCTGTTCTCCGCGTTCGTGGGCGTGGTCTCGGGTATCTACCCGGCAGTGCGGGCGGCGTCTCTCAACCCCATCGCCGCGCTAAAGTATGAATGACTGTAAGCGCAAGATGGAGCCTGTTATGTCCGCCAGGCGAAGCTTGCTTCCGGTCGAGATCACCGATCTGCTGGCCCGGGTACCCAGAGCATACCTGCGCGATCTGGCCACCGACCTGGCCTGGGCCGCTCTGATTGCACCTCGGCGTTCCGATGTGCTGTATCAGGTAGTGATGGAGTGGCAGGCCACACTGGAAGAGATCGAGTTGTCCGATCCGTCAATCCTCCCAATCCGTGTTCTAAAGTCGCAGCGCCTCCTGTAACCCGTCTCCCACCAGATTGGCCGCCAGTACCGTCAGCGTCAGCGCCAGGCCGGGGAAGGTGCTGGCCCACGGCCCGTCCCGCAGGTAGCCGCGCCCCTCGGCCAGCATCGCGCCCCACTCGGGGGCGCCCGGCGGCGCGCCCAGGCCCAGAAAGTTGAGGGCCGCCCCGTTGAGCAGCACCCACCCCAGTTGGACGGCGGCAAAAGCCACGAGCGGCGCGGCAGCGTTGGGCAGGACGTGGCGCACCAGGATACGCCACTCGTGGCCCCCTATGGCCCGGGCCGCGTCCACGTAGGGCTGCGTGCGCACCTCCAGGGCAGCGCTGCGGGCCACGCGGGCGTAGGCCGGCGCCGCCGCCAGCCCCACTGCCAGCGCCACCGATCCCATCCCCGGCCCTAGTAGCGCCACCAGCGCCATCGCCAGGAGAAAACCGGGGAAGGCCAGTAGTGCGTCCACCAATCGCATCAGCACCGCCTCGACCCGGCCGCCAAAGACGCCGGCAACCATACCCGTGGGTAGGCCCAGGCCCACGGACACCGCCAGGGCCGTCAGTCCCATTCCCAGCGTCCAGCGGCCGCCCCACAGAAGTCGCGCCAGCACGTCCCGGCCCAGGGGATCGGTCCCCAGCGGCCCGGCCGGCCCCGGCGGGAGGAGTGCGCGGGTCGTGTCGGCCACCAATGGGCCGGCCGGGGCCAGAAGC
>JADHWW010000178.1 GCA_016783285.1 Anaerolineae bacterium | reverse complement strand
CAACGCCCGGCAGACTTCCGGATGATCGGGCTCTGCCTCGAGGAATAACAACAGCGGTAGCGTGACTAGCCCCTGTCGCAGGTCGCTCCCCACTGGCTTACCCAGCGTCTCCTCGTCCGCCACGAAATCCAGCACGTCGTCAACAATCTGGAAGGCCAATCCCAGCCGTTCCCCGTAGGTCCGTAGGGCCTCCGTCGCCTCCTCCTCAGCGCCAGCCAGGATAGCACCGGCTTTGGCAGACATGGCGATAAGCGACGCGGTCTTGGCGCGGATACGCCGTTCGTACTCCCGGCGGCTCACCCGGCTACCCCGCCCATTGAACATCTGCTGTACCTCTCCGCTGCAAATGTCCATCAGAGTCTCAGCGAAACACTGCATCAGCCGGACATTGCAGGCTTGGGAGGCCAGGTAGGCGGCGCGTGCGAAGACGTAGTCTCCGGTGAGCACCGTGGCGCCGGGTGACCAGTGAGTGTTCAGCGTCTCCACCCCCCGGCGCATCAGCGACCCGTCAATCAGGTCATCGTGGACCAAGGTGGCTGTGTGGAGCATCTCGACGGCGGCGGCAATGAAGACGGCCCGGTCCATGTCCGCTCCACAGAGGTTGGCAGAGAGAAGCACCAGCGTTGGCCGAAACCGCTTTCCCCTCCCACCGACCAGGTGATCCAATGCCACCCCGATGGCCTTGTGCTGCTCAGGAGAACGCATCCACAGCAAGGCTTCTACCCGTCCCAGGTCATCACGAACCAGACTCGGAAAGGATAACTCCGTCAAAGATGTTCCCCTCAAGACCTGATAGGTCTTCTGAGACCTGTCAGGCCTTCTGAATGTCAAACATGCGGCGGGCGTTGTCCGCCGTTGCGTGCATTACTTCCTCCGCCACCACCCCTCGGGCGCGGGCTACTGCCTCAGCGACGTAGCGCACATAGGCCGGCTCGTTACGCCGTCCCCGGTACGGCTCCGGCGTCAGGTAGGGACAGTCGGTCTCCACCAGCAACCGCTCCAATGGCACTGCCGCTGCTACCGCCCGCAGCCGCTCCGCCTTCCGGAAGGTGATTGGACCGGAGATGCTGATGGAGAACCCCAACCCCAGCACCTCATCCAGCCGTTCCGACCCAGCCGAGTACGAGTGGAAGACACCGGCTCTCCCCCATCCCTGCAACACCGCCATCACGTCGTCGTGGGCCTCGCGGTCATGGATCACCACGGGCAGCGCCAACTCCTCCGCCAGCCCCAATTGATCGGCGAAGGCCCGCCGCTGAGCCGGGCGCGGCGAGCGGTCCCGATAGTAATCCAGGCCAATCTCACCGATGGCAACCACCTTCGGATGGCGGGCCAGTACACGCAGTTTGGCCAGGACATCCGGCGTGACAGTCCCGGCATCGTGGGGGTGGACCCCCACGGCGGCGTAGATGAAATTGTACTGCTCCGCCAGCGCCACCGCCGCCCGGCTAGAGGACAAGGACGTGCCAATGTTGACGATGGCGACCAACCCCGCCTCCCGCGCTCGGGCGATGACCACCTGCCGGTCGGCGTCGAATTGGTGAAAATCCAGGTGGGCGTGGGAGTCAATCAAAGACCATACCCTCACTTCCCTACCTACTACTCTGCCAGCCCTGCCAGTATCAGCCCCTCCTCCAGCAGCGGCTGCACTTTGCTCTCGTCGGTGATCTCGCAGTAGACGCGGATGATGGGCTCGGTGCCGGAGAAGCGGATCAAGAGCCACCCGCCGCCCTCCAGCACATACTTGTAGCCATCCAGGGTGACAATCTCGGTGACCCGCAGGCCAGCCAGGGTCTCCGGGCGGGCCGCGTCCAGCCGGGCCTTGGCTTCCGGTCGCTTCTCCGAGGGGAAACGGGTATCTATCCGGTCGTAGTAGTACGAGGCTCCCAGTTTTTCGTACAGGTGGGCCAACAACTGCGAGGGGGTCTTCCCCGTCCGCACCAGCAGATCCAGGAAGTAGAGGTTGCCCAGGATACCGTCTCGCTCCGGGACGCTGCCCCGGAAGGCATAGCCGCCGCTTTCCTCCCCACCGATCATCGCGTCGGTCTCCAGCACCTTGGGACCCACGTACTTGAAGCCCACCCCCGTCCGGTAGACCGGTACGCCGTACATCCCCCCCAGTTTCTCCAGCATTGATGTGGTCGAGATGGTCTTGACGATAGGCCCACGCTCCCCGCGTACTTCCAGCAGATAGTAGACCAGGAGAGCGTAGACCTGCAATTGGTTGATGAAAGTGCCGTTCTCGTCGCCGATGCCCATCCGATCAGCGTCTCCATCCATGATCAGGCAGACGTCCGCCCCCAGTTCGACCGTCTTTTGCAACGCGACATCCACATTGGGAGGGATTGGCTCAGGACGGGCCATCTCTGGGAAGAGAGGGTGACGCACATTGTGGATCTCAGTCACCCGCGTACTGCCACCGGTGAGGATGCGCGGGAACCAACCCATACCATTGCCCCACATCGGCTCGACCAGAATGTTGAGTCCGGCCTTCTTGATCGGCTCAATCTCCACCAACTTCCCAATATGTGTCAGATAGGCCGGTGCCGGGTCCCAGACCACAACTTGTCCCTTCGCCTGAGCCTCCTCCAACGGTGCCCGCTTGACCTCACTGATGGGTGGGATGGCCGCCTCGACCTCCCGCAGCCCTTCCGGGGCCACTGCTGCCCCGTGCTCGTCCCGCACCTTAAAGCCGCAATCCCAGGGCGGATTGTGGCTGGCCGTGATGTTGATGCCACCAGCCGCTCCCCGTTCCACAACCGAATAAGAGATCACCGGCGTAGGAGTCGCAGTATCCGTCAGCCAGACGTGGAAGCCGTTGGCGGCCATCACCTCAGCGGCGGCCGCTCCGAAGTGCTCAGCGGCAAAACGTTTGTCGTAGCCGACTACCACATCGGCGCCCCCCTTGTCGTGGGCTACCAGATAATCAGCAAAGCCTTGCGCACACCTTCGTACATTGTCGAAGGTGTAATCCTCGGCAATGCGTGCTCGCCACCCGTCGGTGCCGAAATGAATGTCAATCATAGCGACTCTCCTTCACCAGATTTCAGGTTTCGGACTTCAGGTCCAGCACCTTCATCACCAGATCCAGCACCTATTGAGCCAGACGAAGAGCCAGTTCGGCCTCGGCCTCCGTATAGACCTCAGCGGGAGTGCCATCAGGCAAGCCATTGGGATAGCGAGTGGGGATATAAAACACATCCAGCCGCCCATACTCACGGGCAATGTTCGCGAAGCGGGGGTCCACCGTGTCACATTCCTCCGCCAGCCGGAGGACGGAGTGACCCAACACGACTCGCTCCCCTTGGGCATACCGACATGCCTTGAGGGCCTTCTCAGCGGACTGCTGGGCATGGAAACAAGCAGCGAAGTAGAAACCTCCCTGAGCCACGTAGCGGGCCAACTCCAGGTCACAGGCAGCCTGGCGATACCAGCGCTCCACCTCCAGTCGCGGATTTCTCATAAAGCACCCTTCCTTCCCAATGAGCCTGGGTCACTAGCGGATTTCCTTCTGCCAGCAGGCGACGGTACTCTGCCGGCGTGTAGACCAGTACGTCCACATCCACTCCCAGTCGCAAGGCTGCCTCGGCCAGGCGTTGGTACGCTTCCCCCAGGCGCTCCAAGAACCGAGCCGACGTCCGCCGCACGATGATGAGATCCAGGTCGCTGAACGCATCCGCCTCTCCCCGAGCCCGCGAGCCGAAGAGGAGAATCCGTTCCACGTCCGGCCAGGCCAGGACGGTCACCAGACGTTCCTCCCAGCCCTCCAACAGCCCTCTCTGGCTCACCTCAGCCTATGCTCCTCTTTCAGTAGATCCACATCGCTATCTACCATCATTCGCACCAACTCACGGAAGCCGACTTTCGGTTCCCACCCCAGCACCCGCCGGGCTTTGCTGGCATCTCCCACCAGGAGATCCACTTCCGCCGGCCGCATAAAGCGGGGGTCCTGCACCACGTACTCCTGCCAATCCAGGTCCATGTACCCAAAGGCCTCCTCGCACATCTCGCGAATGGAGTGAGTCTCCTCCGTGGCGATGACATAGTTATCCGGCGCGGGCTGCTGGAGCATAAGCCACATCGCCTGCACGTAGTCGCCCGCAAAGCCGATATCCCGGCAGGAATCCAGGTTGCCCAGCCGGAGCTCGTTAGCCAAACCCATTTTAATCCTCGCCACTCCGTGGGTGATCTTGCGCAGGACGAACTCCAGACCGCGGCGGGGGCTGGTGTGGTTGAAAAGGATGCCGGAGGCAGCGTGGAGGCCGTAGGATTCCCGGTAATTGATTGTGATCCAGTGACCGTAGACCTTGGCGACGCCATAGGGAGAGCGGGGGTAGAGGGGGGTGTTCTCGTTCTGGGGGACCTCCTGGACCTTGCCGAACATTTCCGAGGAACTGGCCTGGTAGAAACGGATGTTTGCATCCACTGTGCGGATAGCCTCCAAAACGCGGGTGACCCCCAGAGCAGTCGCCTCGCCAGTGAAAACCGGCTGTGCCCATGAGGCCGGCACAAACGACTGGGCTGCCAGGTTGTACACCTCCTCTGGCCGATGCTCCCGCAGAACATTGATGAGAGAGCCCTGGTCCAACAGATCGCCGGAGACCAGCGTAATCCTGTCCTGGATATCCTCGATACGAGAGAAGTTGACGGTGCTGCTGCGCCGCACTACGCCGATGACTTCGTACCCCTTATCCAGCAAGAATTCGGCCAGGTAGGAACCATCCTGGCCGGTGATGCCGGTGATGAGCGCTTTAGGCATACATCCTCCTATTAATCCATTGTCCGATCTACGTCGGCTTGCGTGAAATACCTCTCAGGCACGTGTTTCAACACGATTGCTTCCAGCATGTCCAGATGCTGCAGATTGATGAAGTAATGGCAGTGCTCCACCAGTCGTTCCAGGTCGCGTTTCCTTGCCAGCCAGCCGCCGCCGTCCACAAAGTTCACAAAGGCTCTATTCTCCCCATAACGGCTGTTTAGATGGCAAATCTGTTCATAGGCAGAACGCATATCTTTTGCTTTCGTGGTTTGGCCACTGCTCGTTGTTTCCCTACGAAAAACACGACCGAACTGTCCCACGCTTCCTGAAAGGAGATTTTGTGTGCTTTCTTCACGATGATTGCACCTCTAGCTTGGCCGCTTTGAGAGCCTTACCCCACGTCGGAAACATGGCGAAGAAGATATCTGGATCATACTCACTCATTTCTTGCACATCTTTTGGTGTTGGCAGACGGCCTAACTTGGCCGCTAGATCGCGCAGTTCCAATTGCAACTCTTTCTTGGTATGTTCTCGCTGCGGCTTGCGTATGCTCTTGCGCTCCACATAACCTTTGCGCTTTACCTCGGCTATTTTCTCCCTCGTCATCCTGACGTATCTCTCGTCAACATCAATCGCCACGTAGCGCCGCCCTAGCCCGACGGCGACAACCGGCGTCGTGCCCGCGCCACAAAGCGCATCCAGCACGATGTCGCCCTCGTTTGTGGAGAGACGGATGATACGTTCGATCAACGTCTCGGGCAACTGGCAGGGATGATAGTCCCGGTCGCGCTTATGTTTGATGCGGTGAATGTCCCACCACAAGTCGGTCAGGCCCATTTTGTCATCGGCGCCCATCGCCTTGCGTTTGCGGACGCACGAGGAACGCAGGCAATAGTAACGGGCGTCCAACTCTCCTACTTGATCGTAATTGAAGGTGAAGTCTGTGGGATGCTTGGTGTAGAACAACAGGCCATAGTGAGCCGGCATCAACTTGCCCCGTGGCTCAGACAGCGCGTCCCACACGATCCAGTTCTGAAAATAGAGATGCCGGTTGAGAAACGCGGCGTGATACATCGTCCAGTGGGGCAGATTCAGAACGTACAGCGAACCGGTGGGTTTCAGGATCCGCACGTACTCCTGCAGCCAACCATTGCACCACTTGACGTACTCTCCGTCCGCCCGTTCATCGTCGTAGACGTGATACGCCTTGTCGAGATTGTACGGTGGGTCAGCGAAAACGAGGTCTATGGAGTTGTCGGGATACTGCTTGAGTATCTCTACTGCATCACCGTGATGAACGACGTCGAACATTTTATCACCCACTTCGTTGGCGACGTCGCTGTATTCTACGTCCGGTTCCAGGAAGCCAGGCAACCTGTACTGGGCAGCCAGCTCTGCCACAACTCTATCGCCACCAAGCCCTTCTTTGGGACCAATGAGGCCCTTGACCGTGCTAGCAGGTCTCTGGATGCCTGTTTGCTGAAACAAGTCGGCTTCCTTTTCCCTGCGAGGCTCGAAGTCCAACATCCGCAGGATGGTGTCGAGGACAGGGGCGGAGATTTGGGTGTAGTTGTCGGCCTGTGGCAGACCCGTCCACACGTCGGAGATGACGTAGCCGTCAGGGTGCATCAAATGCGCTTTGCCGCCCCAGTCCTTGAGCGTCCTTCTGCAAAAAGCACAATACTGGTGGGGGAAGCGCGTTCGCTTCACGTTGAAACGAGTGTTGCCTTTGGTGAACAGGAGTACAGCCGCGTGAACTGAGGGCAAGCCACTATCCCTATGCTGCATCGTGGACTCAATTGCAATCCAGTACTTGAAATTCAGGTATTGGTCAAGATAGACACCCAACTCTGGCAAATATTCTGGGCGCCCCTGCACGAAAAGCAATCCCCCGTTTTTCAGCACCCGCACACATTCGTTCAGGGTGAGGTTAAGATTGAGATTGAGGTTGAGCGCAGCGGTGGCAACCACGATAAAGTCGAGAGAGTTGTTATCTGCTTCTCTCAACGTGCGGTTGAAACTGCTTCTGTCCGGATATACAATGTGCATAATCTCACTCCTGCTGATTACGCAAGCCTCCCCGCATCAGTGACCGTTGCCTCTTGCCTTCTGCTTCTTGCCTCCTGCTTCTTGCCTCTTGCTTCCTGTCGCCTGCCCCCGCCAATACTGCAACGTATCTCGCAACGTCTGCTCGAACGGAATCTTAGGCTCCCACCCCGTCTGCCGGCGGAATTTCTCTGCGCTGCCGTAGACCACTGGTACGTCCACAGGCCGGTAGCGAGCCGGGTCTCTCTCGATCCGGATATCCACCTGAGAATAACTCAAGAGCATCTCCAACAACCCCTGCACCGACCGCGGTCGCCCTGACGCCAGATTGTATACCTCTCCCGGCTCCCCCTGCGCCACCGCCAGGTAGTAAGCCCGCACGATGTCGCGCACGTCGGTAAAGTCGCGGGCCGCATCCAGGTTGCCAACCTTCATCACCGGATCTTGCCGGCCAGTCTCAATGCGGGCAATCTGGCTGGCGAAGGCTGGGACAACGAAACGAGGAGACTGTCCCGGGCCGGTGTGGTTGAAGGGGCGCACGCGCACCACAGGCAACCCATAGGCCAGGTAATACTGGAGCCCCAGCAAGTCCTGGGCGACCTTGCTCACCGCGTAGGGGTTGTTGGGCCGCAGCGGGCTCTCTTCCGTCTGAGGCAACTCCCCTGGCTTCGGCGCGCCATACTCCTCGTTTGAGCCGATCACCAGCACCCGCACCTCGCGCCCCAACCGCCGCACTGTCTCCAACAGGTTCAGTTCCGCGCGGATGTTGTTTTCCAGCGTATCCCATGGATCTGCAAAGGAGGTGGGCACGAACGATTGGGCAGCCAGATGGAAGATGTAGTCAGGCTGCACCTCGCCCACGAGCGTTCGCACCCCCTCCTGGTCGCGCAGGTCAGCGTGCCTGAGCCGCAGACGTGGCTCCGAAGGCTGGACCTCGACCGGCTGGGGGTAGACCGTGCCCGTCAATTCCCAGTCGGTATGTGCCAACAAATAGGCACATAGGTGCCCCCCAACGAACCCTCCCGCCCCGGTGATCAATGCTCGCAACGGTCGCCTCCCTGATGGCGCAGATTATACCGCACTTTCCTATCCCTGCCAACCAGTATATAATCCCTACGTCCGCGGACTTGACAAGCAACGCGAAGTTATGCTAAGATAAACCACAGCACCCCCATCGCTGCAGTTAGCCAAGCAGTTAGCCAAGATAAGGAGCGTAAAATGAAAAGCCGAAACCTGCTATCCGCGGTCGCCCTGGGTCTCGGGTTGACCATCGTTCTGCTGTTACTCCTGACCCACCCCACTCCCGTCGTGCGCGCCGACCCGGGCATCTACTACGTGCGCGCAGACGGCAGCGGCACAACCTGCACCCTCGCTGACCCCTGCGGCAACATCCAACAGGCCATCAACCTGGCCACCTCGCCCGGCGATGAGGTATGGGTCGCCACCGGCACCTACGTCGAGAACCTGGCCATCGCCCACAGCGTCAAGTTGCGGGGGGGATGGAATAACTCATTCACCAACCGGGCTCCCGCCACCTACCCGACCACCATTGACGGCAACGGTGCCCATGTCGTCTCAGCGACGGTCAAGACCGGCGCTGCGTTGATCGATGGTTTTACCATCCGAAATGGCCGGGACGGTATCCATATCTTCTCGGGCGTGTTCACCCTGACCAACAACTTCATACAATCGGTCACCAAACAGGGCATCGAGGTCACGACCGGCACAGTCTGGGTTGAGGGTAACACTATCACCGACAGTGGCGAAGAGGGCTTCAGAATCAGCGCTGGCACGGCCGTGATCTCTGCCAACCTTATCTACAACACCGGCATTGACGGCATTCACACCGACCCCCCGAGTATCAATGTAGAGGTTTATGGCAACACCGTCTACAACACGAGTAGCGATGGCATTGATGCCCGCGGGCAGACTATTGTCCTGGCATCGAACGTTGTCTCCGCCACCGGGAAAGACGGTATCCACGCTGAGGGCACGAGCACTGCGGACATCCAACACAATACCATATACGACGTCGACGACGACTGCATTGACGCTAGTGGTGGCGCGGTCCTGATCACGGGCAACCTCATTGATGGATGCGGAGACAATGGCATCAAGTCCGAGGAAACAAATCATACCACCGTCAATGCCAATCAAGTCTACCAGGCTGGCGACACAGGCATAGACCTGGACGATGCCGGTGCTTTTACCGTCACCAACAACATCGTGGCCGACTCTAGCGAGGCGAGTGTGTTGGTTGAGACCGGTGCTGGCCCTCACAACTTTTTCTACCACAACACGCTCGTCGGCAGTGTGACGGGGCAGCAGGGTACCGGTATCGACGTCACGGTCACTGGCATCACAATCACCCTCGTCAACAACATCGTCGTCAACCACAACGTGAGTATCACGACAGCGGGGGCCACATTGATCGCAAGCAACACACTGCTGTGGGGCAACAGCGACAACCCGATCAGCGGCACGGCCGTGCTTGCCGCCCCGCCTATGTTCGTGGCTCCCGCGCAGCAGAATTACCACCTGCTGCCCGACTCGCCCGCCGTTGACGCCGGTATTGACGTCGGTGTGACCAGCGACGTGGATGGCGACACTCGCTCCATCGGACCACTCCCCGACGTCGGAGCCGACGAGGTCCGACTCAGGACCTTTCTCCCACTTGTGTTACGTGGTTATTGACCCAATGGTACTATACCGGCCGCCCAGTCGCCGCGAGATGACCAAACTCGCCAACCACCAACCGCCAACAGCCAACCGGCTGCCGGCCAGCCTCGGCGTCCTGATCTTGCTCATGCCGTTGGCGCTCTTCTCTCCTACACCATCCTCACCGGCGAGGACGGAGGGGAGAGAGCCACCGGCGTCCGTCTCTGAATCGCCT
>JADHWW010000177.1 GCA_016783285.1 Anaerolineae bacterium | reverse complement strand
CCTCACCGCCAACCTGACCAATTGGCTTCTCCCGCGAGGGGCGGCGGCGCTCCCGGGCCTCATTCGCCCCGGCGATCCTGTCCCCATCCAGCCCCATCCCGAAGCCACAGAGATCATTGTCACCGCGCCGGACGGCAGCCGCCACACGCTCCCGGTCGGCGAGGAGCCGCCTGTCTTTGCCGCCACCGGCCAACTGGGCGTCTACCTGGTTGAGCAGTTGGACCAATCCGATACTGTCCTGCAATCCGCCGTTCTGGCCGTAAACCTGTTTGACGAGGCCGAATCGAACATTGTGCCGCGAAAAGTGGTGCGAGTCGGGCAGGCGGAGGTGACGGCTGCGACGCGGGAAGAGCAAGGCCGCCGCGAGTTCTGGCCGTGGCTGGCGGGGGCGGCGTGGGGAGTGCTCGTCGTCGAGTGGTGGGTGTATCAGAGGGGGACAAGGTGACAAGGAGACAAGGAGACGAGGGGAAGGGTTCCCATTCTGGCATCCTCGACCTCTTGGTCACGGAAAGCCAATCTGACTCGACTGTGCGCCAGATACTCGTCGGGGTCACGGTCGCCCCACATCCCAAACGCCTCGCGGGCCAGCCGAGCTGTGACTTGCTGCCGGCGGTGGGCTACTGGATTGGTCAAACTTGATGTCATAAAATGACCTTTACTCAACTATTCTTTCTGCTTCTCCTCATAGCCCTGCCCTACTTTGCCTACCTGGGTTGGTCGGTGGGGCGCTACGGGCGCGGGCGAGCCTGGGCCGCGATGGGCCTGCGCTGCCTGATCGCGCTCTTGATCGTCTTTAGCTTGGCCGGAGCCCAGTCCGTCCACGGCGGTGACGAACTGGCAGTCGTCTTCCTGGTGGACGTTTCCGACAGCGTCCCAGAGCCGGAGCGTGAGCGGGCGCTGGCTTTCGTCGAAAAAGCGCTGGCGACGATGAGGCCTGACGACCGCGCTGCCCTCGTGCTCTTTGGGGCCGACGCGCTGGTGGAGCGCCCGATAATGGGTGGCGGTGAACTGGGTGAAATCGCCTCCATCCCCCACGCCCACCAGACCGACCTGGAGGGAGCGCTCCGGTTGGGAATGGCACTTTTTCCCGCAGGCTCCGCCCATCGTCTAGTCATTCTGTCCGACGGTCGCCCCACGCTGGGCGAGGCCGAACGGGCGGTGCGGTTGGCCCACGCCCAGGGTGTGCAAGTAGACGTAATGCCGCTCGACGCCACGTTGCAAAACGAAGCCTGGCTGTCCAAACTGGCTGCCCCTGACCGGTTGCACCAGGATGAAGAGTTCACCCTTTCCGTCACTGCCTACGCCACGGCTGGTATGGAAGCCGTATTGACCATCCTGGCCAGGGAGAACGTCGTGGCGCAGGAGCAGGTACATCTCAACCCCGGCCCCAATACCTTTGCCATCCCTCTCACGGCCAACGAGCCCGGGTTTACCTCCTTCCGCGCCTACCTTGCGCCTGCCGCTGACACCTACCCGCAGAACAATACGCTCTCTGCCTTCACGATGGTCGAAGGGCTGCCTCGTGTCCTCATCGTTGCCGCCGACCCTGCCGAGAGCGAGCATCTACGCGCGGCACTGCAATCTGCCGGGCTGGACGTGCGTGAGAGTACCCCCGGCGCATTGGCCTCCGATCCGGCGGGCCTGGCCGAATACGCCGCCATCGTGCTGGTGGATACGCCGGCCCAATCGCTCTCTCCACGGGCGCTGGCCGCGCTCCAGTCCTACGTGCGCGACCTGGGCGGTGGGCTGGTGACCGTCGGCGGGCCGCACGCCTATGGGGTGGGGGGCTGGTACGGCACGCCCTTGGAGGAAACCCTCCCGGTCGAGATGACCATCCACGATCCGGAGCGCTTCCCACCGATGTCCATCATCGTCGTGATTGACAAATCTGGCAGTATGGCGGCGCAAGAGGGTGGGGTGCAGAAAATACGACTGGCCGGGGAAGCGGCCGCCCGCGTCGCCGAACTGATCACCGACCTGGACGAAATCACCGTCATCGCCTTTGACGACCGCCCGGCCGACGTCATTGGCCCCTTGCCCGGCAGCCAGCGCGAGGAGATGATAGGCCAGGTGACTCGCCTCCAGGCTGGCGGCGGTGGCATCTATGTACGCGAGAGTCTCCAGGAGGCGCTAATCTATCTGGCCGACTCCGACAAGCCCGTCCGTCACATTATCCTCCTGTCCGATGGCTCTGACTCCGAGCACCAGCAGGGGGTGCGGGAATTGGTCGAGGAAGAAATCGCGGCCCAGAACATTACACTCAGTACCGTCGCCATCGGCGCCGGGCCAGACCTGCGTTTCCTGGAGGAAATCGCCGCGCTGGGCAATGGGCGCTACCACTTTACCGACCGCGCCGCCAACCTGCCGGTCATTTTTGCTGAGGAGACGCAACTGGCGAAGCGCTCCTATATCATTGAGGAACCATTCTATCCCCGGCAGACCTCTGTCAGCCCAATTCTCACCGGCATTGAGACGGTACCGCAACTAGCGGGCTATGTCGCCACCACGCCCAAGCCGGCTGCTCGTGTGCTCCTCGCGACCCACCAGGACGACCCGTTGCTGGCGGCCTGGCAATACGGGCTGGGCCGGGCCGTGGCCTGGACCTCTGACGCGACCGGCCGCTGGGCACGAGCGTGGGTGGAGTGGGATGGTTTCTCCCGCTTCTGGACCCAGGCGGTGCGCTGGACGATTGTGGAGCGGGCCGACGTGCCGGTGGAGGTCACGGTCGCGCTGGAGGGGGAGGAGGCCCACGTCACGGTGGATGCAGTGGATGAGAGCGGGGCTTTCGTCAACGGGTTGGACGCAAGCGTGAGCGTAGTCGGGCCAGAAGGCGAACCGGTGCAAGTGAGATTAGCACAAATCGCGCCGGGCCGCTACGAGGGAAGGTTCACGCCCCAGGTGGAGGGGGCCTACCTGATGCGGTTGACCGGTTCGCTCGTGGGGCAGGCTTTCGAGCCTGCTGAGCCTGCCGTGGCACTCACCAGCGGTTGGGTGATGGGTTACTCGCCCGAGTACGCCGCGTTGGAGGGGGATCCAACGTATCTGGTGTATCTTGCCGAACTGGGGGGTGGGGCGGTGCTGGAGGAACCGTCCGAGGCTTTCGCTCACACTCTGCGGGGAGAAGGAACCACCCGTGACCTGTGGCCCTATCTGCTGGGACTGGCGGCGCTTTTGCTTCCCTTCGACGTAGGCGTGCGGCGGCTGGCGCTGGGCCAGCGCGACCTGGAACGAGCACGGGCCTGGGTGATGGAGCGGTTGCCACGCCGCCAACCCCGCCCCATTGTCGAGTCTCCATCGCCAGTGGGTCGCCTCTTCCAGGCCAAGTCTCGGGCCGAGGAGCGCAGCAGAGCGGGTGCATCCACTGTCGCTCCAGAAACAACGGCGCTTCCGCCAACCGAGCGGACGCCAACCCCAGCCTCAACGCCACACCAAAAGTTTCCCTCTCCCAAGGATGGTGCCAAGGGAGAGACTTTAGCCAGCCAATTGCTGAAACAGAAACGAGGGCGCAAGGAAGAAGTGTCATTCTGAGCCGGAGCGCAGTGGAGGCGAAGAATGACAGGCTATAAACCACCCCCCTACTCTTTCCCGTACTAACTTCCGACTATATATCTTATGTCACCTACTTACCCTTGTGCCTGTAACTTGACATAAGGTCTCAAATGCGTGGCAATCGCTCGGCAATTCTCATTTTCTGGATCCCGTTTTCTGGATGTTGCAACTTGTTGCGGTGGTCTTGCTACCAAAACTAACAGCGCAAACCGCATCTTTGCCAGTCAAAAACGCCAACAAGTTAGCGCATCCGTAAGGGCGTCCGGTAGTGAATACTGGATTCGAGGCTTTAGCCAGTGCTTTATGAGAATTGCTGCTCTTGACTGCCGAAACGAGTTTCGGCATCCGTTGCTCTGCATCTCATCACTCGCTTGCCTGTTTGCGCGATCCCTTACTTGTCTGCTCACTGCTTTGTGTTAGAATACTGCCCAGGCTCACGGCGGGCGTGTCGTTCGGCGTTGGCGACGCGGGCGATACACTCACCTGGTCTGGAAGCCGAAACTTGTTTCGGACTAGTTATGTCAACTATTGTGTCTGACTCAACTCTGCGTTTGCAATTGATCGTTGGTGTGCTTCTCTGCCTCTGCCTGGCCTTCACAGCCGGGTTCGGCGTCTACTGGTTATGGGACGAACTGGAGCAAGTGACCCGTCCAGAGCCGCTGGGTGTGTTCTGGGAGGCTTGGAACCGGGTAGAGCAGCATTTCTACGGCCAACTCCCTTCGCCCCGTGAACGCACCTACGGAGCCATCCGCGAGACCCTGGGACTGCTAGACGATCCCTACACTGTTTTTGTCGAGCCTCAATTCCACGAACTGGAGCAAGACCAGATGCGTGGTTCTTATGGCGGCATCGGCGTCACGCTGTGGCGCGATGCAGAGGGGCATACGGTGATGTCTCCTTACGCCGACTCTCCCGCTGAGCGCGCCGGGGTTTGCGAGGGAGACATCCTGCTGGCCGTGGATGCCGAAGTGGTCACCGACGAGACGACCGTGGATGACGTGCGCGCCTGGCTCCATGGCGAGGTCAGCACACCCGTCACACTCACCATTTCTCGCCCCCCCACCCCACCATTCGATCTCATCATCGTCCGGGAGGAGATTCAGGTACCTTCTGTCACCTGGCGCGTGCTTGATCAGGCGTCTGACATTGGCTACATTCACGTTCAGGGTTTCACGGAAAAGACCGGTGACGAAACCCTGAACGCCCTACGAGAACTGCGACAGGCAGAGACCTCCAGCCTGATCTTGGACCTGCGGGATAACTCTGGCGGTCTGATTGACCCAGCGATAGCCACCGCCAGCCAGCTCCTTGGCGATGGCATTGTGTTGTATGAACTGAACCGTGACGGCCAGGAGCGCGCCTTCCAGGTGCAGAGTGGTGGCGTCTCTACTGACGTCTCCCTGGCCGTGCTGATCAACGGCGGAACGGCCAGCGCAGCCGAGATTGTCGCTGGCGCGCTGCAAGACCATGTCCGCGCCCCACTGATAGGCGAGCCTACCTTTGGTAAAGGGGCAGTGCAACTGATCTATGATCTTTCCGACGGTTCGTCGCTGCACGTCACTTGTGCGGTGTGGTTGACACCCAACCGGCATCAGATTCAAGGCCGGGGCCTGACGCCTGACGTCTACGTTCCGCGCGGCGATGGCCTACAGGACGAGCAACTTGACCGCGCTGTGACTTGGTTGCAATCTCAGCGCTGATGGAGAAACCAGGTTTTTTCCGAAAAACCTGGTTTCTTGAGGAGATGACAAATGAACAGTACCTTGCGTAACGTGATAAAGTTCTTACTGGTGGGCACAATCGTGTTAATGTTCTCAGCGACCGCGTTTCTCGCCGGTTTCGGTTCGGCTTACCTGTTGGCCGGGCGTGGTGTACTGCCAATGTGGTCTGTGACTGCTCCGGCGGATACTCAGTCACCTGTCCCATCAGAAGAGATAGGGAAAGAGACATCAATTACACCCATACCCGCACCGACGCCGACGAACGAGACCGAGGAAACCTTTCAACTTTTCTGGGAAGTGTGGGACCTGGTACAGCGCAATTTCTACGGCAAACTGCCAGATATGCAGGAGATGACCTACGCCGCCATCCGGGGGATGCTGGACACGCTGGACGACGAGTACACCGCCTTTATGGAACCCAGTATCGCGACTATCCTGGCCGAAGATGCCACCGGAGAATTTGAGGGCATTGGCGCGTTTGTGGATATGGACGAGGATGGCAAATTAGAGATCGTACAGACTTTTGAGGGCGGGCCAGCCGAGAAAGCGGGGATACTCGCCGGCGACCGCGTTCTGGAGGTAGATAGTGTCTCCATCGTCGGGAGCACGCTCTACGAGGCCATCGGTCTGATTCGCGGGCCGGCCGGCAGCGAAGTCACACTACTCGTTGAGCGCGAAGGAGTATCTGAATCATTCGAGGTCACTGTCACCCGTGCGTGTCTGGAGATCCCCATCATTGAGGTGGAGATGCGTGACGATGGCGTCGGCTACATCAGGCTGCACGAATTCAGCGCTACGGCCAGCGAACGGGTGGAGGAAGGTCTGGAAGAACTCTTGGCCCAGGAACCACGAGGCATCGTCTTCGATCTGCGTCGGAATCCGGGCGGATGGCTGGATCAGGCCGTGCAGGTGGCCGATCTTTTCCTCAATGACGGAGTGATTCTCATCGAGCGCTGGAGTGATGGCGACAAGCGGACATTCGAGGCTGGCCCAGGGGACATAGGAGAAGACATCCCGCTGGTTGTCCTGGTGAATGGAAGCAGCGCCAGCGCGTCAGAGATCGTGGCCGGAGCGTTGCAGGATCGGGAAAGAGCCATACTGGTCGGGGAGGCCACTTTCGGCAAGGGCTCGGTACAGCGTCCCTTTACTCTCAGCGACGGCTCCGAGTTGCGGGTCACCATTGCCCTGTGGTTCACGCCCAACGACCGGGCCATTCACGGCCAAGGACTCGCGCCTGATATTCAAGTTCCGTGGCCCGAGGAAGGGGATCCAGATGTGGACCCTCAACTGGAACGAGCAGTAGAGTATCTTCTCACAGGTGAGTAATGTCAGGTTTCAAAGTTGTCGCCACTAACCGTAAAGCCGCGCACGACTTCAATCTTGAAGATCGTTACGAAGCCGGTCTGGTTCTAAAAGGGACAGAGATCAAGTCCGTCCGTGCCGGCAGGGTGAACTTGAGCGATGGATACGCACAACCTCAAGATGGGGAATTGTGGCTATTCAACGTACACATCGCACCCTATGATCCATCGGGGAGATACAGTCACGAGCCACGCCGTCCGCGCAAACTGCTGCTTCACCGCCGGGAGATCAACCGCCTTATCTCTCGTGTTCAGGAGCGCGGCTACACCATCGTACCCTTGCGGCTGTATTTGAAGGATGGCCGAGCCAAGGTCGAGATCGCGCTGGCGCGGGGAAAGCGCAAGTACGACAAGCGGCAGGCTATCGCCAAGCAAGATGCTCAACGGGAGATTGAGCGCGCGCTGAAGGAACGTTACAGGTGATAGGGCAACTGCCCTCACCTCTCGCTGGGGCGGCTTTTTGTGCTCCTATGTTTTCGCATAGTCTAATAAGTGTTCTTGGTCATTGTCTAAGTTGAAGAACCCTAATGACTACGCGAACAACATCAACTTGACACTTGAGCACCCTGGAAGTATAATGCTACCATCTCACAAAAGCAAAGGAGTATACCTGTGGCAAAAGAAGCAACCGACATTCCCCAACCCCGCTCCATCTCTGACCTGCAACCCAAGATGTGTCTGCAAGGAACAGTCAAACAGACGCAGTTATACGGCGCGGTGCTGGATATCGGCCTCGAATGCGATGGAGTAGTGCATATCTCCCAACTTGCGCCCGAGCGCGTCAATCGCGTAACTGACGTGGTCAAGCCAGGAGACAACGTGACGGTGTGGGTCACCAAAGTGAACCCGGAAAAGAAGTATATTGGCTTGACAATGGTCGAGCCGCCCAGAGTAAACTGGCATGACCTGGCGGAGGGACAGGTTCACACCGGCACCGTGATGCGGCTTGAATCTTATGGTGCTTTCGTTGACATCGGCACCAAGCGCCCCGGTCTGCTGCACGTCCGGGAGATGGCCTCTGGCTATGTCCGTCATCCATCCGAACTGGTGCAAATCAACGAAGAGGTCCAAGTGCGCATCCTCAAACTCGACCGGCGGAAGCGGCGTATTGACCTGACGATGATGGGCATTGAACCAGAGACCGAGGACGAGCCTGAAGAGGAATCCACCCAAACGAGTATGGAGATTGCACTCCAACGCGCTCGCACCCAACGACAACGACAGCCGGAGCGTCGCCACAATAAGCGCCAGCCCGCCAACCTCTCCGAACGAGAAGATATCCTGGCGCGTACTCTCAAACAGCACTCAAAGCGCTAGTAGAGGTCGGCCGTCCCCAGTCCCCAGATCATTCCTCCACGAGGAATTCCACAGAGCCCAGAGGCACAAAGGTCTCGTTCGTCCCTTTGGCTATCAGGGGTCCATCTGCGCTTACCATCACGCCAAAGTGGTACACGCCCGGCGCCAGTGTCACCGGTTGCGCCGGTACAAACAGGAGTGGGTCGCGCACGATCTCACCAGCCTGCCATACCTCGAAGGGATAGTGACCATCCACCGGGCTCCCCGAAAGCCGCCACACCTCGTGTCCCTCTGTGTCCAACAGCACCAGGTCGCGGACACGCGCGGCTGGACGATCTCGGCTGGCACGCCAGAAGAGTGTGACACGCCAATCGCCCGGCAGCGTTACCTGATCGTGGGACTGGGTGTACCCCAGAAGCGTGACACCGCCTCCTGGGAAAGTCGCCATCACCTCACGAGCCATGTCCAATTCGGCCAACCGGGGCTGGCGGCGCGGGCGCTCCACCTCAACCGAGGTAAGCACCAAACTGTCACCGGCGATCTGCCCGTGCTCGTCGTAGCGCGGCAGCCGGTAGCCTCCAGCCATTGAGTAAAGACCCACGTTGAGCACGTACTCCCCCGGCGGCGTCCCCGGCAGAACGTTTATCTCGTACTCGTCCCACACATACTTGTCGAGTGGCCAACGCGTCGTCGGCAGACCGGCCGGGTTTACGTGATCTTCCTGGCCCCACAGGATATGCAGTGGGCGAGCCAGGTGCACGAAAGACTGGTAGTTCGCATCTAAAGGTGTCAGGGCATGCCAGTAGAGCACGAGTGAGAACTTTGTGCCGGAACGGACGCGCTGTCGGGGCAGGTCGTAGCCCAAGAGTTCGATCTGCCCAAAGTTGACCCGTTGCTCATACCGGGCGGCCCACGCCTGGCCCGGCGGTGAAGTGTAGCGCATCCAATCGTCCTGTGGATCTATCACCACGCTCTTGAGAATGGCGAATAACAGAAGCACTCCCCCGAGCCAGAATGGAGAATGAGAGAATGGAGAATGGAGAATGGAGGGGGTGGGAGTGCGCATCAGGATCAGGGCTGCGATCAAGATGATCAGGCCAACTGCTGAGATGACCCACCCTGCTGTGCGTGGAGGTGTGTCTTCGAAGCGCACTAGCACCTCGTGTTCGCCTTCGGGCACCCACAGGGTGATGAATCCTTCGGGACCGGCTACCTCTATCTCTACCTCCTCGCCGTCCACGTAAGCCCGCCAGCCCGGAAAGTAGAAAGTGTACAGGCGCAAGACGAACCTCTTGGGCGTAGAGACTGCAAACCTGTCGTGGAGTGGCTCGTGCTCGACGATTTCAACGGTAGCGCCGTCAGGCAGGGTAGCGCGATTGACTTTGTCCACCGGGCCGGGCCGCGAATAGGATTCGACCAGCGTCGACTCAGGATGCACACAACGCGGCGCCACCTCCACCGGTAGGAAGTCACCCGTCGAGGTCGTGCCAAGCGCCAGGCTGTGTCGTTCCCATTCCAGAATGTCCCCAGGCGCAGTACCTCCAAAATCAGGCCCCCACATCGGCGGGTAGAGTACCGGCAGCGCCAGCAGCAGGATCGTTGCCAGGCTCACCGCCAGGATCGGGTTACGCCAGCGATTGGCAGGCAGCAAGGTCGTCCCGCCCGCAACGCACACTGCCAGCATCAGATTGGCCGGGCCCAACAACCGCCACGGGAATTGGAGGTAGAGCAGGCCAGGGATACGCTCCCAGATCGCAGTGGAGGCGGGCAGCATGAGAAAGATCAGAGCCAGCCCGGCCAAGATGAAGTAGAGAAGAGTATGGGAGTGCGGGAGTTTGGGCGTTCTTCGAGCCCCCAGGTGCAAGAGAGCACCCAACGCCGGGAGGGCTAGTAGCCACTGCGCCAGGCCCAGATTGGACCAATATT